>DASUJJ010000285.1:0-4116 GCA_036279335.1 Dyella sp. | reverse complement strand
GTGGCCTTTTCCGTGGCGGAAGCAGGTTACCCGCGATCAGGCAGTGCGCGTGGCCCCGGCGCGCGCGAAGCGGTCGGTGGCCTCGACCAGCTCGTGCAGGATGCCCGGTTCGAACGCGGAATGACCGGCGTCCTGCACGATGCGCAGGTCGGCTTCGGGCCAGGCGCGATGCAGGTCCCACGCGCTGCGCAACGGGCAGACCACGTCGTAGCGGCCCTGCACGATCACCGCGGGGATGTTGCGGATGCGCTCGACGTGGCGCAGCAGCTGGTCGTCGTGCGCGAAGAAGCCGCCGTTGACGAAGTAGTGGCACTCGATGCGCGCGAAGGCGAGCGCGAACTCGTCCTCGGCGCTGGCGTCGATGTGGCCCTTGTCCTGCCACAGGAAGCTGGTGGCACCCTCCCACACCGACCAGGCGCGCGCCGCGGCGACGCGGGTGGCGGCGTCATCGCTGGTGAGGCGGCGGTGGTAGGCGCTCATCAGGTCGCCGCGCTCGGCTTCCGGGATCGCCGCCAGATAGGTCTCCCACGCATCCGGATACAGCGTGTCGCAGCCCTTCTGGTAGAACCACTCCAGCTCCGAGCGGCGCAGCATGAAGATGCCGCGCAGCACCAGCTCGGTGACGCGATCGGGATGCGTCTCGGCATACGCCAACGCCAGCGTCGAACCCCACGAGCCGCCGAACACCTGCCAGCGATCGATGGCCAGATGCCCGCGCAGCCGCTCGATGTCGGCGACCAGGTCCCAGGTGGTGTTGTCGGTGAGCTCGGCGTGCGGCGTGGACTTGCCACAGCCGCGCTGGTCGAACAGCACGATGCGATAGACGGCCGGATCGAAGAAGCGCCGGCACTTGGCATTCACTCCGCCGCCCGGCCCGCCGTGCAGGAACACCACCGGCTTGCCGTTGGGGTTGCCGCTCTGCTCGTAGTAGAGCGTGTGCAGCGGCGAGACCTTCAGAAAGCCGCTGTCGAACGGCTCGATTTCGGGATACAGCGTACGGCGCTCCGACGACATGCTTGCTCCTTGGAAACGGCGATGACCAGTTAGGCTAGCACGCACCTTCACCTCGCCCGGAAGCTCCCGATGAGGCTCTGCATCGTCCGCTGGATTGCCCTTGCCGCGCTATGCCTGCTCGCCGCATCTGCGGCCCTCGCGGGCGATTCCTCCCCCGGCCACAGCCGGTCCATGCGCGCCGATCTGCAGGGTCAGCTGGAGGCCCTGGCACAGCGCGCCCGCCCCGGCCTGCTCGGCGTCGCGGTGCTTGATCTGCGCAGCGGCAGGCGCTGGGAGGTCAACGCCGACCAGGCCTATCCGATGATGAGCGTGTTCAAGGCACCGGTCGCAGCGACCGTCTTGTCGCTGGTCGACCAGGGCAAGCTGTCGATGGATAAGGGCGTTGCGATCACCCGGCAAGACATCGTCGGTGGCTCCGCCGTTCCCTCGATCGGCGCCCGCTTCAAAGGCGAGCGCATGACGTTCCCGCTGCGTCGGCTGCTGGTCGCGTCGGTCAGCGAAAGCGACAACACGGCCGCGGATGCCCTGTTGCGCGTCGCGGGTGGCGCGCCGGCCGTCACCGCCTTTCTCCGCGAACACGGCCTCACGGGCATGCGGGTGGATCTGGGCGAGGCGGGCATCGGGCGCATCTTCCAGCAGCTCGGCCCGCATCGCGAACCACCCGCCGCCGAAACGCCGCAGGAGGAAACCCGACGCCTGCAGCGCGGCTATCGCGCCTACCTGGCCGATCCACGCAACCGCAGTACGCCGCGCGCCGCGGCCGAATTCCTGGCCAAGCTTCAGCGCGGCGAGCTGCTCTCGGCCGCGTCGACGCTCGAGCTGCTCACGCTGATGGAGGAGCAGACGGTACCGCGCCGGCTGCGGCTGGGCTTGCCCGATGGCGTGCAGCTGGCCGACAAGTGCGGCACGTCCTACACCCTGGATGGCGTCACGGCTGCCTTCAACGACATCGGCATGCTCAGCTGGCCGGATGGCCACCGCATTGTCGTTGCCGCCTTCCTCACCGCATCGCCTGCTTCGAAAACCGAGCGCGACGCGCTGTTCGCCGAACTGGCGCGCAGCGTAGCCGCCCTGCACCCGTCGAGCGGCCGCTAAGGGGCAAACAGCTTGCCCGGATTGAGGATGCCGTGGGGATCGAACACCTGCCGCACGCCGCGCATCAATGCGATTTCCGGCGCGCTGCGGGTGCTCTCCAGGTAGGCGCGCTTGACCAGGCCAATGCCGTGTTCGGCCGAGATGCTGCCGCCGAACTGCTGCAGCGTGGCGGCCAGATGCCTGGTCACGGTTTCGCACTGGGCGATGAAGGCCGCGTCGTCCATGCCCGGCGGCGTCAGCACGTTGATGTGCAGGTTGCCGTCGCCGATGTGGCCGAACCACACGACCTCGAACTGCGGATACTCGCGGGTGAGCAGGTCCTGCATGGCGTGCAGGAAATCGGGCACCGCGCTGACGCGCACGGAGACGTCGTTCTTGTACGGACGACGCGGCGCCACCGCCTCGGTGATGCCCTCGCGCAGCCGCCACAGCGCGGTGGCCTGCGCGTCGCTCTGGGCGATCACGCCGTCGCTGATCCAACCCTGCTCCACGCCTTCCTCGAAGGCGGCCAGTGCCGCTTCCTGCGCGCGCTCGTCGGCGGCATCGAACTCGGTGACCACGTAGTACGGATGCTCGCCGTCGATGGCGCGTTGCGCGCCGTGCGCCAGCACGTGACGCAGCGCCACGTCGGTGAAAAATTCGAACGCCTGCAGCGACAGCCGCGACCGGAACAGTGCGAACACCTGCATCAGCGCGTCCATGTCCGGCAGCGCCAGCAGCATCACCTGCGAGGGCGGCGGTGGATCGGTGAGCTTGAGCGTGGCCTCGACCACGATGCCGAGCGTGCCTTCGGAGGCGATCATCAGCTGGCGCAGGTCGTAGCCGCTGGAGTTCTTGATCAGGCCGCGGTTGAGATCCAGCACCTCGCCGGTGCCGGTGACCACGGTGAGCCCGGCGATCCATTCGCGCGTGTTGCCGTAGCGGATCACGCGGATGCCGCCGGCGTTGGTGGCAATGTTGCCGCCGATCGAGCACGAGCCGCGTGCGGCGAAGTCCACCGGGTAGATCAGGCCCTGCGCCTTGGCCGCGTCCTGCACCGCCTGCAGCGGCATGCCGGCCTGCACGGTGAGCGTGCGATCGACCGCATCGAAGGCGGTGGCCTGGTTCATCCGCTCCAGGCTGAGCACCAGCTCGCCGTTCGCCGCCACCGCGCCGCCGGACAGGCCGGTGCGCCCGCCGGACGGCACGATCGCCACGCCGTGGTCGTTGGCCCAGCGCACCACCGCCTGCACCTCGGCGACGCTCGCCGGCAGCGCGATCGCCAGCGGATTGGGCGTCCAGCGGCGGGTCCAGTCGCGGCCGTAGTGCTCGAGGTCGGACGGATCGGTGAGCAGGCGCAGCGCCGGCAGCGCGGCGGCGAGTGAGGCGAGGCGGGCAGCGGTCATGGGCAGGTCCTGGCGCGAAAGCCTAGGGTGACATCGCACCGGAGACCGGTCCAGTGGTGCGCCGCCGCATTCCGCTGGCTGCTCTGGCATAGTGGCCGCCTGTTCCGCGGCGCTGGATCGACATGAAAACCTCCTACCCCAAGCAAGACATCAAGGTGCTGCTGCTCGAAGGCGTGAGCCAGAACGCGGTGGATACGTTTCGCCAGGCCGGCTACACGCAGATCGAGTACCACCAGAAATCGCTGCCCGAGGCGGAGCTGAAAGCCCGCGTGGCCGAGGCGCACATCGTCGGCATCCGCTCGCGCAGTCAGCTCACCGCCGAGGTGCTGAGCGAAGCCAAGCGGCTGATCGCGGTGGGCTGCTTCTGCATCGGCACCAACCAGGTGGACCTGGCCACCGCGAAGAAGCTCGGCGTGCCGGTATTCAACGCGCCCTACTCCAACACCCGCAGCGTGGCCGAGCTGGTGCTGGCCGAGGCGATCATGCTGCTGCGTGGCATTCCGCAGAAGAGCGCGCTGTGCCATCGCGGCGGCTGGACCAAGTCGGCCGCCGGCAGTTACGAGGCGCGCGGCAAGACGCTGGGCGTGATCGGCTACGGCCACATCGGCACCCAGATCGGCGT
>DASUJJ010000284.1:0-28213 GCA_036279335.1 Dyella sp. | reverse complement strand
AAGCAGTAGATGCAGCCGTGCTCGCAGCCGCGGTACGGGTTCATCGCCTGGTTGAAATGGATGTCCGGCGAATCGTTGCGGGTGATCACGCTGCGCGCGCGCTCGTCGGTAACCTCGGTGCGCGGACGCGGAGCGTCCTCGTCGAGCAGGGCGCTCTGCCAGCCATCGTCCTCGGCATGGTGGCGGATCGACTCGAAGCGCCCCTGCGGATTGGACGCGGCGCCGCGGCCCTTGAAGGCGCGGGGAGCGGAAGGATCAGACGGCCCGGACATGCACGTAGCGTAGTAGCCCAACATCTCAGTGCACGCGACATGCGGACGGGCATCACGCGGCCGGCATGACGCACCACGCGCCGGTGCTGCCGGCGGTGCGTCGGCGGTTTATGATCGGACGCGCCGCCGTTTGCGGCGTTGACGGGTCGCGGGACAACCATGCGCTGGCTGATGCTGAGCGGAACCGTAGTGGCTTTCGTGCTGTGCTTTACGCGGCATACGGGCGGCGCCTTCGGCGTGTGGCTGCTGATAGGCCTGTTCGGCCTGCTGGCCACCGCGCTGGCATTCGCCCAGGCGCGCATCGCCGCCAACGCGCGCGACGAGTCGCTCTCTGATGTCGACTTGAAGCGACTGCGCGAGGGCAAGCCGCCGCTGGAGCGTTGAGCGTCGCCAGCGCGTCCGTTCGCGCATGAAAAAAACCACGCCTCGCGGCGTGGTTTTCTTGTTGCTGGACACTGCCGAGGCGAGATCGACGGGGCCCAGGGCCGCCGTCGACCATACGCAATCAGAAGTTGTACTTGGCGCTGAGCGACACCTGGCTGCCCTTGGTGCTGTTGGTGGCACTGGTGTTCGCCGCCGAGGTCGTGTCGAGCTTGGAATACATGTATTCCAGGCCGAGCTCGTAGGCGCCGGAGGTGTAGATCAGGTTGAGCGCCGCCTCGCGGTTCTGCAGGCGACCGACCGAGCCGCGACCGAGCCACTCCACCACGTCGCTGCGCTTGGGCTTGGCGTACGAGTAGAACGCGTTGGCGCTCCAGTTCGGGGTGAACTTGTAGCCGGCCTGCAGGTAGCCACCCGTCTCCTGGATGTCGCCGAACTGCACCAGCCCGCCGAACACCTGGCCCAGGCCCTTGCCGCTGTAGATGTTGCCCTTGAACATCCAGTTGCCCGGATGCCAGTTGCCGCCGACCTCGAAGCCTTCGCTGTCGATGGTGGTGGCGATCGGCGTGGCCGCCGTGCCGTCGACGCCGCGCAGGTCGATCTGCGCGTAGTGCGCCACGAAGTAGGCCAGCCAGTCCTTGTCCTGCACGTGCAGGCGCGCCTGCAGCTGCGGACGGAACCCGGCGTTGCCGGCGGTCAGGTAGTTGATGTTGTCGCCGGGGCCGCTCCAGTTGCCGTTGAAGCCGCCGAGGTCAAGCCGCCACTTCGGGCCGTCGGCGCCGTGGTTGAGATCCTGCATCCACACCACGCCCGGGAAGCGCCAGCCGATCATGCCGGTGCCGTAGCCGAGCGGGAACGCGATATGCGTGACCGAGGCCGGAATGTTGTCGATCGGGAACAACAGGTCCCACTGCTGGCCGATGCGCACCGTGCTGCCGCTGGAGGCGTTCTTCAGATCCATGTACGCCTGGCGCAGGCGCGGCGTCGGCTGCGAGATCGAATAGGCGCCGGCGCCGTTGAAGCCGCCGAAGAAGTCCATCTCGATGCGACCGCCGCCGGACCAGTTGTCATTGAACTTGGCGCCAGCGAAGTCGAGCCAGAAACGGGTGTTGCGGATGTCCACGCCGGTGTTGCGGCCGTGCGTGCCCGGGTTCGGGAATTCCGCATTCTGGCCGTTGCCGAAGGTGAACGCCTTGTCCTGCGAGAACGCGGTGGCGTCGACGAAGCCGTGCAGCGCGACGGTCACGCCCGGCGCGCTGGTGAACACCGGGGCGGCAGCCGGTTCGGGCGCCGCGGGAGCCGCAGCCACCTTCTCGATCTGCTGCTGCTGCGCCTGCTGGTTGCCGGCGATCTGCTGCAGGTTGTCACGCAGCGCCTGCAGTTCTTTCTGCTGCTGGTCGAGCTGCGCCTGCTGCTTTTCGATCAGCGCCTGCAACGCCTTGACGTCGGTTTTCTGGGGCGCCGCAAACGCGGGGCTGGCGATAGCCAGTCCCATGGCTGCAGCGAGGGCGAAAAAGAGAGGGTTTCGTTTCATGGCAGTTTCCCCAAAGGGTGGATAGACCGACAGCGAGGCGGATGCGCCGTCGATGACCTGAAAGTCATCACCGAACGCGCGGAGAATTATTACAAGAACGTTAACTCTCGTCGGCAGGAGTTGCCAGGCAAACGCGCTACGACTTTGGTCTGGCATCGACAGCATGGGAAATGTCTTGCGAATGCGGCCTTCGAAACACGCCAGGGCGCGGCCCTGGCGTCTTGCCTGGCGACGGCTCTCCGGCACGGTGGATGATGGCCCGACCCGGCACTGGCAGTCGCTCCTGAAGCAGTTCACTCTGACGTGCGATTCACTCCACTCCCGTGCAACTGAAGGATCCAACCATGACCGCTACTGCCTTGATCATCATCCTGCTGGTGGGCGCCGTGGCCGGCTGGCTTGCCGGCCTCATCGTGCGCGGCTTTGGTTTCGGCCTGCTGGGCAACATCGTGGTAGGCATCATCGGTGCGTTCATTGCCGGTTGGTTGTTTCCGCGGCTGGGCATCAGCTTCATGCTGGTCAACTCGCTGGTCACAAGCATCGTCTACGCCATGCTCGGCGCGGTGGTTCTGCTGGTCATCATCGGATTGATCCGGCGCGCATGAGGTGGATGGCCCGGCGAGGCGACGGTGTCTCGCCGGGCCGGGCCTGTCGCAGCAGCGAGACGCTGCGACAGGCTCGGGTCACCACCAGCATCAGGCGCGGATGTCGACGTCCTTGGTTTCGCGCACGAACAGCGCGCCGACGACCACCGTCATCGCGGCGATGATGATCGGGTACCACAGGCCCGCATAGAAATCGCCGGTGGCTGCCACGATGCCGAACGACACCGAGGGCAGGAAGCCGCCGAACCAGCCGTTGCCGATGTGGTACGGCAGACTCATCGAGGTGTAGCGGATGCGGGTGGGGAACATCTCCACCAGCCATGCGGCGATCGGGCCGTAGACCATGGTCACGTAGATCACCAGCAGCCACAGCAGCAGCAGCACCATCGGCTTGTTGATCGCCGCGGGGTCGGCCTTGGCCGGATAGCCCGCCTCGTTCACCGCCGCGCCCACCGTCTCGGCAAACGCCTTGCTCTGCGCAACGAAGTCCGGCTTGGCCAGGGCGCTGCCATCGAACGAGGTGAAGTCTCTGCCACCCACCGACACCACCGCTACCGTGCCCGGCGCAGCCTCGATGTTCTCGTACGGCACGCCGCGCTTGGCCAGGAAGCTCTTGGCCACGTCGCAAGAGCTGGTAAACACCTTCTTGCCGATCAGATCGACCTGCAGGTTGCAGTCGTTCGGATCAGCGGTGACGCGGATCGGCGCCGACACGCTGGCCGCTTCGATCGCCGGATTACCGTAGTGGGTGAGCCCCTTGAAGATCGGGAAGTAGGTCAGCGCGGCCAGCAGGCAGCCCGCGAGGACGACCGGCTTGCGGCCGATCTTGTCCGACAGCGCGCCGAACACCACGAAGAACGGCGTGCCCAGCAGCAGCGCGCCGGCAATCAGCAGCTGCGTCGTGGTGGCGTCGATCTTCAGGGTGGAGCCGAGGAAGTACATCGCGTAGAACTGGCCGCAATACCACACAACGGCCTGGCCGGCGGTGGCGCCGAGCAGGGCCAGGATCACCAGCTTGAGGTTGCCCCAGCGCGCGAAGGACTCGGTCAGCGGCGCGCTGGAGGTCTTGCCTTCAGCCTTCATCTGGGTGAATGCCGGCGACTCGGACAGCTGCATGCGGATGTACACCGACACCCCCAGCAGCACCGAGGAGAGCAGGAACGGAATGCGCCAGCCCCAGGTGTCGAATTTCGGACCCATCATCACCTTGCAGCCCAGAATGATCAGCAGCGACAGGAACAGGCCGAACGTCGCGGTGATCTGGATGAAGCTGGTGTACAGGCCGCGCTTGCCTTGGGGCGCATGCTCGGCCACGTAGGTGGCCGCACCGCCGTACTCCCCGCCCAGGGCCAGGCCCTGCAGCAGGCGCAACGCGATCAGGATGATCGGAGCGGCCACGCCGATCTGCTCGTAACCCGGCAGGACGCCGACCAGGAAGGTCGACAGACCCATGATCAGGATGGTGACGAGGAAGGTGTACTTGCGTCCCACCAGATCGCCGATGCGGCCGAACACGATGGCGCCGAACGGACGCACCGCGAAGCCGGCGGCGAACGCCAGCAGTGCGAACACCAGCTGGCTGGCCTCGTTGAGGCCGGAAAAGAACTGCTTGCCGATGATCACGGCGAGCGAGCCGTAAAGATAAAAGTCATACCACTCGAAGACGGTGCCCAGGCTGGATGCGAAAATCACCCGCTTGTGGCTGACGTCGAGTGCGCTGGTCGCATCGATGCCGGTGGTGGCCATGCTGTACTCCCCTCAAGTGATACACACCGCATGTGGCGGACGTGGTACCGCGCTGGCGCGGCTGGTTGGATCTCGCAGGCCCCCCGGCCTGAGCGTGTCTGCGTTGCGAGACGAGTTGGCGACGCTTCGCATCACCCTCAGGATCCCGGGTCCCGCATCATGACCATCGCCGCGCAGCCCCGCTCCAAGGCGAATCGGAGGCGTTGCGACGATGCCCGCAGCATGGTGAGATTTCGGCGCGCGCAGCTATACGGCTTTGGTCGAGAATCGACCAAAGTCGATACGCGGCACCCACGGTGCGCCTACACCCGCACGGCTACACTCGATCAGAACAATACGGCGGTTGCGCTGGACGCGCCGCTGCGATCCGCTAACGAGGAGCCCGCCATGTCCAAGCTGTATCCGGTCAAACCCGATTTCGCCTCCCACGCCCGCGTGAGCCGCGAGGACTACCAGCGCATCTACGCCGAGTCGGTGGCCGATCCGGCGGCGTTCTGGGGTCGCATCGGCCGGCGGCTGGACTGGATGAAGGCGCCGACGAAGATCAAGGACACCTCGTTCGATCCGGCCGACCTGCACATCCGCTGGTACGAGGACGGCCAGCTCAACGTGGCGGCCAATTGCCTGGACCGCCACCTCGCCGAGCGCGGCGACAAGACCGCGATCATCTTCGAAGGCGACGACCCGAACGACTCGCGCCACATCAGCTACCGCGAGCTGCATGCCGAGGTGTGCAAGTTCGCCAACACGCTCAAGCATCTGGGCGTGGGCAAGGGCGACCGCGTGGCGATCTACCTGCCGATGATTCCCGAGGCGGCGATGGCGATGCTCGCCTGCGCGCGCATCGGCGCAGTGCACTCGGTGGTGTTCGGCGGCTTCTCGCCCGACTCGCTGGCCGGGCGCATCGCCGATTCCGAGTGCAAGGTGGTGGTGACCGCCGACGAGGGCGTGCGCGGCGGCAAGCGCATCGCGCTGAAGGCGAACGTCGACGCCGCACTGGAGCGGCCCGGCACGCAGAGCGTGGAAACCGTGGTGGTGGTGCGCCGCACCGGCGCCGCGGTGCCGATGCAGTCGCCGCGCGACCGCTACTGGCATCATTTGATGGACGGCCAGAGCGCCGACTGCGCGCCCGAACCGGTGGACGCCGAGCATCCGCTGTTCATCCTCTACACCTCCGGCTCCACCGGCAAGCCCAAGGGCGTGCTGCACACGTCGGGCGGCTACCTGGTGTATGCCAGCTACACCCACGAGCTGGTGTTCGACCTGCGCGAGGACGACGTCTACTGGTGCACCGCGGACGTGGGCTGGGTCACCGGCCACAGCTACGTGGTGTACGGCCCGCTGGCCAACGGCGCCACCACGGTGATGTTCGACGGCGTGCCGAACTACCCGGACTTCCGCCGCTTCTGGCAGGTGATCGACAAGCACCAGGTGAGCCTGTTCTACACCGCACCCACCGCGATCCGCGCGCTGATGCGCGAGGGCGAGGATCCGGTAAAGGCCTGCTCGCGCGCGAGTTTGCGCGTGCTTGGCTCGGTCGGCGAGCCGATCAATCCCGAAGCATGGGAGTGGTACTACCGCGTGGTTGGCGACGAGCGCTGCCCGATCGTGGACACCTGGTGGCAGACCGAAACCGGCGGCATCCTGATCACCCCGCTGCCCGGCGCCATCGACGCCAAGCCCGGTTCGGCCACGCTGCCGTTCTTCGGCATCAAGCCGGCCATCGTCGACGCCAACGGCGAGGTGCAGCAGGGTGCCTGCGAGGGCAACCTGCTGATCACCGACTCGTGGCCCGGCCAGATGCGCACCGTGTACGGCGACCACCAGCGCTTCATCGAAACCTACTTCAGCGCCTACCCCGGCAACTACTTCACCGGCGACGGCGTGCGCCGCGACGAGGACGGCTACTACTGGATCACCGGCCGCGTCGACGACGTGATCAACGTCTCCGGCCACCGCATCGGCACGGCGGAAGTGGAGAGCGCGCTGGTCGCGCACCCGAAGGTCGCCGAGGCGGCCGTGGTCGGCTGCCCGCACGAGATCAAGGGCCAGGGCATCTACGCCTACGTCACCCTGATCGCCGGCGAAACCGGCAATGACGAGTTGCGCAAGGAGCTGGTTGCCTGGGTGCGCCGCGAGATCGGGCCGATCGCCACGCCGGACTATCTGCAGTGGGCGCCGGGCCTGCCCAAGACGCGCTCGGGAAAAATCATGCGACGCATCCTGCGCAAGATCGGCGAGAACGCGACCGACCAGCTTGGCGACATTTCCACGCTGGCCGATCCGGGCGTGGTGAAGAACCTCGTCGACGAGCGGCTGATCAAGTGACCCGTGCAGGAGCGCACCCTGTTCGCGATCTCTCGTGGCAAGCTGGGCAAATAGCCGTCGCGCACAGGGTGCGCTCCTACATTGAAGATTTATGCCTGACGTCCTGATTGCCGATGACCACCCGCTGTTCCGCGATGCCTTGCGCCGCGCGGTGATCACCGCCTTGCCGGAGGCGCAGACCCATTGCGCCGACAGCGTGCACGCCCTGCTCGTCCTGATCGAGCAGTACCCGGAAGCGGATCTGCTGCTGCTCGACCTGCACATGCCCGGCGCGCGCGGCTACTCGGCACTGGCGCACATCCGCGGCCAGTACCCCGGCCTGCCGACCATCGTGGTGTCCGGCCACGAGGAGGCCCAGGTGGCCCGGCGCGCGCTGGCGCACGGCGCGTCCGGCTACATCCCCAAGTCCACGCCGGGCGAGGAGATCGTCAAGGCGATCCACTCGGTGCTGGAAGGCGACACCTGGCTGCCGCATCAGCTGGTCGGCGGCGAGATCGCGCTGAAGCACGATGAGGCCGACATCGCCGCACGCGTCGCCTCGCTCACGCCGCAGCAGTTCCGCGTGCTGACGATGATCGCCGAGGGCCAGCTCAACAAGCAGATCGCGTGGGACCTCGGCGTCTCCGAGGCCACGGTGAAGGCGCACATGACCGCGATCATGCGCAAGCTCGGCGTCAACAACCGCACCCAGGTGGCGCTGGCCGCCAGCCAGCTGGCGGTGGACCCGGGCGCGATGCAGATGCTGCCGGACGACGAGTCGGAATAGACCTCCCCCACACCACGCTGCCTGCCTCGCGGATCCGAGCGGGCTACCGAGCCCCCGCCCGGGCTTGGACGTCGGTCCCGCGCGCGGGATTCGACCATCGGCTGCAGCAAGCCATGGCGCATGCCAGTGCCGGGGTCGGGAGACGCGCGCTGCGCCCGCCATCGTGCTCTGTTCGCGGCATCGCCGGCCGACCCACCTTCGGACGCGACGGCTCGATGCCTCAGCCGTTGCTGGCCTGCTTGCGCAGCAGTGCCCCCAGCAGGGCGCGCAGGGCGGCCGGGCGCACCGGCTTGTGCAGCAGCGGATAGCCCAGCTCGCGCGCGCGCTGCTTGAGCTCGCTGCTGCCGTCGGCGGTGATCATCGCCACCGGCGGCAGCTTGCCCAGGCGCATGCGCAGCTGCTGCAGCGCCTGCAGGCCGTCGATGCTGTCGGCCAGGTGGTAGTCGGCCAGCAGCAGGTCGATGTCGCCGCCGCGCAGCTGCGCCTCGGCCTGGGTTACGTCTTCGGCCAGCCGGCAGTCCACGCCCCAGCGTTTGAGCAGCGCCTGCATGCCGTCGAGGATGGTCGGGTCGTTGTCCAGGCACAGCACGGTGAGCGCGAGCTGCTCGCCGGTGGGCAGGCGCGGGGCCACGGCGGGACGCCGCGGCACGGCCGCCACGCGCGGCACCACGCAGGCGAAGCAGCTGCCTTTGGCCACGCGCGAAGCGACCTCGAGGCGATGATCCATGATCGCGGCGATGCGGTCGCAGATCGACAAGCCCAGTCCCAGGCCCTTCTCGCCCCACGGCGACGCGCGCTGCAGACGCTGGAACTCGTCGAAGATGTTGGCGCGCTGCTCCGGCGTGATGCCCGGGCCGGTGTCCCACACCTGGATGCGCACTTCGCTTCCGTGGCGCCGCGCGCCCAGCAGCACGCCGCCCGCACGGGTGTAGCGCAGGGCGTTGGAAAGAAAGTTCTGCAGGATGCGCCGCAGCAGCTGCGGATCGCTGCGGATCGACAGGTTGGTGGGCACCACCAGCAGGCGCAGCCCGCGCTGCTCGGCGACCACCGCGAACTGTGCCTTGAGCGAATCGAACAGGTCGGCCAGCGCAAAGTCGCTGTACTCCGGCTGGTAGCGGCCGGCATCCAGGCGAGAGACGTCAAGCAGCGCGTCGAGCAGGTCTTCGGCCGCGCGGAACGAGGCGTCGATACGTTCGGCCAGCCGGCTCGATTCTTCGTCGAGCGCCGGTTGCTGGCGCAGCGCCGAAGTGAACAGCCGTGCGGCGTTGAGCGGCTGCAGCAGGTCATGGCTGGCGGCCGCCAGAAAGCGGGTTTTGGACACCATCGCGGACTCGGCTTCGCGCTGCGCGCGCGCCGTGGCGTCGAGTGCTTCGCTCAGCTCGGCGGTGCGCTGCTCCACGCGCTGCTCGAGATTCTCGTTCGCTTCGCGCAGCGCCAGCTCCGCATGTTTGTAGGCGGTGACGTCGGTGTAGGTGGTGACATAGCCGCCGCCGGGCAGCGGACGTCCGCGCATCTCGATCACGGTGCCGTCGGGGCGCACGCGCTGGAACAGGTGCGGCGTGCCGGCACGCAGGTGGCCGATGCGCTTGGCCACGTGCGCCTCCACTTCGCCGGGGCCGCACTCGCCGTGTTCGGCGTTCCAGCGGATCAGGTCGGCCACCGGCACACCGATGTAGACCATGCCATCGGGATAATCGAACAGTTCGAGATAGCGCCGGTTCCAGGTGACCAGGCGCATGCGGGTATCCACCACGCTGATGCCCTGCGAGACGTTTTCCAGCGTGGTGGAAAGCAGCTCGCGGTTGAAGCGCAGCTCCTGCGAGGCCTCGTCCATCAGCGCCATGGCCTCGGCGATGTCCAGCCCGGAACCCGACAGCGCACCCATCAGGATGCGCCGTGCGCTGGCCGCGCCCACCGCGCCGGCCAGCAGGCGCTCGGTGAACTGGATCAGGCTGCGGTCGGCGGCGGCGGTCGGTTCCAGCGCCTTGCCCTGGCGCAGGCCGTATTCGGCAAACGCGCGCTGCGAGCTGCGCTCGCCGACGATGCGGGCGGCGATGGTCAGCAGATCGCCCACGGCGACGCGCCCTCGCCAGTCGCCCGCATTGCTGCTGCTGGACACGAACGGATCCACGAACATCGCCGCATGGATGCGCTCGGCCAGCGTGGGCCGGAAGCGCAGCGAGATGAAGACGAGGCACGCCACGTTCACCAGCAGCGACCAGAAGGTGCTGTGCATCACCGGGTCCCAGCCACTGAGGTGGAATAGCGCCTGCGGGCGCAGCCAGGCAAGGCCGAACGGGCCTTGTTGCAACCAGTCGGCACTGCGGTCGATCGCCGGCAGCAGCAGGGTGTAGATCCACACCGCAAAGCCCGACAGCAGTCCGATCGCCACTCCGGCCTGGCTGGCGCCGCGCCAGTACAGCGCGGCGATGATCGCCGGCGCGAATTGGGCGACTGCGGCAAACGCGAGCAGGCCGGTGGCGGCGAGGTTGGCGTTGTCGGCCACGATGCGGTAGTAGCCGTAGGCAAGCAGCACCAGCACCACGATCGCTACGCGGCGGATGCGCAGCAGCAGCAGCGACAGATCCTGCCGCTGTTCCAGGTGGAGACTGCGGATGCGCAGCAGTGCCGGCATCACCAGGTCGTTGCTGATCATGGTGGAGAGCGCCACCGTGGCCACGATCACCATGCCGGTGGCGGCCGAAAACCCGCCGAGAAAGGCGACCAGCGCCACGCCGCGGTCACCGTGGGCGAGCGGAAGGTTCAGCACCCAGGCATCGGCCAGGCCGCCGCGCACGGCCGGCAGGCTCATGCCGGCAGCGACGATCGGCAGCACGGCCAGACTGATCAGCAGCATGTACAGCGAGAACATCCAGCGCGCGCGGCCCAGGTCGCGCGGATCCTCGCACTCGACCACGCCGATCTGGAATTGCCGCGGCAGGCAGAACATGGCGAAAAACGCGAGCAGGGTCTGTGCCATGAAGCCCGGCGACTGACCCTGCGTCAGCGGGGTTTGCGGAAGGTCGAGTACCGCCTGCAGCCCGGGGCCGCGCCACAGCGCATAGGCGCCGAGGCCGACAAACGCCAGCAGCTTGATCACCGACTCCAGCGCGATGGCCAGCATCATGCCGTGGTGATGCTCGCTGGCGTCGATGCTGCGGGTGCCAAACAGGATCGCGAAACCCGCGAGCAGCAGCGCGCACCACAGGGCGCTGTCGGTGGAAGGCACGATGGCGTTGGGGCCCATGCCCGAGAGCACGTCCACCGACATGGCCATCGCCTTGAACTGCAGGGCGAGGTAGGGCACGACCGCGGTGACCGCAATCAGCGCGACCAGTGCGGCCAGGCCATGCGATTTGCCGAAGCGGGCGCCGATGAAGTCGGCGATGGTGGTGATGTTGCGCTGACCGGCGACCGTCACCAGTCGGGTCATCAAGCCGAAGCCAAAGATGAACAACAGCGCCGGGCCGAGGTAGATCGGCAGATACGCCAGGCCATCGCGCGCCGCGGTGCCGACTGCGCCGTAGAAGGTCCACGAGGAGCAGTACACGGCCAGCGCGAGGCTGTACACCAGCGGGCGCAGGCGCGCCTTGCTGGGATACAGCGGCTGGCGATCGCCCCTCCAGGCGACCGCAAACAGCACACCCACGTACAGCGCTGCGACGACGAGCAGCAGCCAGCCAGAAATCACATTCAGCCCCTCGCCCGATGCGTGCGCTTCCATCGCGCGAACAGATTCTTGTGCTCAGGATGTTCGGAACGGCACCATGCCTGTATGTCCGAGCACCTGCCGCCAACCGCCGTCAAACTAGCAGAGGGCTTGTGCGATGACGAGATTCAGGTCTGGTCGGTCCGCTACGAGCGAACGTTAGGGCGTCAACCGCTGCGCCAACTGCTGGCGGGTTATCTGGGCACGTCGTGGGAATCGGTGGTGCTGGCCGACTCGGCCCATGGGCGGCCGGAACTGGATGGAGAGCATCGCGACAGGGTTTGCTTCAACTGGTCGCACAGCGGCACGCGCGCCGTGGTGGCCGTGGCGCGATCCGTCCAGCCCGGTATCGATCTGGAGCACGTGCAGCGCCGCGCCGGGCGTGACGTGATGGCGCTGGCGCAGCGATTTTTTGCACCGGCGGAGGCCGCGGCGCTGGGTGCGTTGCCCGCGGACGCACGAGGGCGGGCTTTCCTGCGGCTATGGACCGTCAAGGAGGCGGTGCTGAAGGCGCACGGTCGCGGGCTGGCGTACGGCCTGCACCGGGTGCAGGTCAGTTTGCACGGTGAGGCCGCAGGCACCCGCGTGCAGCTTGAGGATGGCGACGCGGATGCCTGGCAGGTGCGCGAGCTGGCGCTCGATCCCGGTTGGATCGCTGCCGTGGCTTGGCGCGGCGCATCCATGCGCGTGCGCTGGTGCGGCGAGATTCGCTGATGCGTTGCGGACGGGTTGGCGTACTCTTGGCGTCCGCCGCGCATGTGATGGCCCGCGCGCGGGTTCCCTTGTCCTCGATGAAGCGCGTTCCATGACCTTGCTCAGCGTCAACCTCAACAAGATCGCCGTGCTGCGCAACTCGCGCGGTGGCGATGAGCCTTCGCTGGCCCGCGCCGCGCAAGCCTGCATCGAGGCCGGTTGTGGCGGCATTACCGTGCATCCGCGGCCTGATCAGCGACATATCCGGCCTGACGACGTGCGTCTGCTGGCGCAGCTGCTGCGCGGCCGGGTCGAATACAACATTGAGGGCAATCCGTTTGCGCCTGCGCGTGGCGACTACCCCGGGCTGCTGGCGCTGGCCGCAGAAGTACGGCCTACCCAGGTGACCCTGGTGCCGGACAGTGACGGCCAGATCACCTCGGACCACGGTTTTGACCTCGCCCGCGACGCCGAGCGGCTGGCTCCGCTGGTGGGGGCGTTGCGGGAACTGGGGTGTCGCGTCAGCCTGTTTGTGGATGCCGGCACGCTGGCGTTTGAAGCGGCGGTGCGGATCGGTGTCGAGCGAATCGAGATCTATACCGGGCCTTACGCGAGCGCTTTCGCCGCGGGGCAGGTGGACGCCGAGCTGGCGCGTTGCGTGGAGACCGCCCGGCGGGCCCAGCAGGCCGGATTGGCGGTGAATGCGGGGCACGACCTCAGCCAGGCCAACCTGGGCACGTTCAAGGCGGCCATCCCCGGCCTGGCGGAAGTATCCATTGGGCATGCGCTGATCAGCGAGGCGCTTTACGAGGGCCTTGCGCCCACCGTACGCCGCTATAGGCAGATTCTGGACTGAGCCGACCGAGGCCTTCACCCGATGCCACGGGGACCGCCATCCGGACAAAAAAACCCCCGCAACGGCGGGGGTTTCTGTACTGCCTGCGATCTTTGGCCAGAGCGGTCTATTGCTCGGTGAATCCGATCTTGGTCAGCCCGTAGCTCTTCGCATCCGACAGCGCGCGGGCCACATACTCGTAGGCCACCGCATCGTCCGCGTTGATCTGGATTTCCGGCTGATTGGTCTGCTGCGCGATCACCGCCATCTGTGCCCGCATGCCGCTCTCGTCGACCGGCACGTCGTTCCAGTAGAGCGAACCGGACGCGTCGATCCTGAGACTGATCGGATCCAGATGGTCGGTATCCGGCGGCGGGTTGTTGGTCGGCTGCGGCAGATCGATCTTCACGTCGTGCGTCACGATCGGCGCAGTGAGCATGAAGATGATCAACAGCACCAGCATCACGTCCACCAGGGGCGTGACGTTGATGTCGGCCATGGGGCCCGCACTGTTTCCCGTACTGAAAGCCATGGTCGTTACTCCTTGCCCGTCGTGATGAAGCCGACGTGGACCATGCCCTGGCTCTTCGCATCGGAGAGGATCTTCTTCACGATCCGGTACTCGGTCGTCTTGTCGGCGCGAATCTGCAGCTCGGGCTGGGGCGACTTGGAGGCTGCAACGGCCAGGGCCGCCTTCAGCTGGTTCTCGTCGACTTCCCGATCATTCAGGTACATCGCGCCATCGGGCGTCACGGCCAGATCCATTGGCTCGATGTGCTTGTCATTGGTCGCCTTCGGATTGGCCGTGGGTAGCTTCACGTCAATCCGGTGACTGGCCAGTGGTGCCGTGATCATGAAGATAATCAGCAGCACCAGCATCACGTCCACCAGGGGCGTGACGTTGATTTCCGACATCGGACCGCCGGAACTTCCACCGGTGCTCATGGACATGGGTCAGGCCCTCACTTGCCTTCGACGCGGGCGCCAGTGGCGAAGAAGTCGTGCAGGTCGTGAGCGAACTCGTCGAACTGCGCGTACGTCAGGCGGTTGGCGCGGTTGAAGAAGTTGTAGGCAAGCACGGCCGGGATGGCGGTGAACAGACCGATCGCGGTCATGATCAGCGCTTCGCCGACGGGGCCGGCCACGGCAGTCATCGAGGCGTTACCCGCCGCGGCGATGCCGATCAGGGCGTTGTAGATGCCCCACACCGTACCGAGCAGACCCACGAACGGTGCGGACGAGCCCACCGTGGCGAGCAGGGTCAAGCCGCCTTCCAGGCGCAGGCTTTCGCGAGCCACGGCCTGGCGCAGGGCGCGGTCGATGAACTCCGAACGGCTGAGCGTCTGGGCCAGACCGTTGCCGGCGGCACCGGCCTGCTGGTGGTGCGCAACCGCCGAGGCGGCGTCCAGTGCGATCTTCGAGAACGGTTCGCCCTTGGGCTGGGCCTCAAGCTCGCGGATGGCCTCGGGAGTCGACGTGGTGTTCCAGAAGCCCTCGATCACCTTGTCGGCGCGCGAGCGAACCATCGCATTGCGGATGGCGTTGGCCACGATGAAGTACCACGAGGACACCGACATGATCACGAGCGTGACCAGCACGATCCAGCCGATCGGATCGAGGTTGTGGATAAGGTCGCCGAAGCCCATCTGCTTCATGGCTTCGGAGTTGGACAGTGGTGCAGAGGTCTGTTGGAACATAACGCTACCCTTGGGAAGTCAAGCGTGAACTGTGACTGTAATCGGGATTACAGCTGATTGAGGTTGAAATTGACCGGAACGCGGGCATAGCCCTCGACCTTCTGACCGTTGCGCACCGTCGGATTGAAACGCCAGCGGCGCGCTGCATCCATGGCGGCACGATCCAGTTCGCGGTAGCCACTGGACTGATCCACCTTGACGTCCTTCACCGATCCGTCCACTCCGACGAGGATCAGCAAGGTCACCGTACCCTCGTGGCGCTGGCGGATCGCCTGCGGCGGATAGCGCGGCTGCATGCGGCTGTTGTAGCTCAGATCCTGACTGGCCGTGATGTCCCTCGGCGGTGCCGGCGGAGCCGGCGGCGCAGGCGGAACGGGCGGCGCAGGGTTGGTCGTCGGCTCTTCCACGGCCGGCGGCGGAGCCGGCGGCGGCGGGGTCGGCGGCGGCGTTACCTGCTTGATGATCTTCGGCGGCGGCTGCTTCGGCGGCTCCGGCGGCGGCGGCGGCGGGGGCGGCGGCGGCGGCGGGGGCTCGATGAAGTTGACCTGGACGACGCGCTCTTTCTCCTTGTGCGCCTGCTCCGGTGGCGCCATCGGCGCTATCAGCATGAGGAACGCGAAGGAATGCAGCGCGATGGCAGCTGCCAACGCCCAGGTGCGCCTCCAGTTGAACGACTTGTTGTCGAGTTCTTCGTTACGTGAGGCCATCTTTCACTATCTTGAAGCTAGTCGATCGGTGGGCGTTTGCCGCAGCGCGTGCCTCGTGATTGGCTCGTTTCAGCCACGAATCACGGCGTGCATTTCGCGCGCGGAAAGATTTTAACGGTACAGCAGCACTAGGCGTTTGTATAGCTCCCGGGCGCCGATTTTGGACGTCTATTTGGGAACCGGGAGCGCGCCTTCGTTTTTATCGAACGCCTGCCTTCTTCAACCAGTCCTTGGCCTTGGCAGCGGTTTCCGGATCCTGCGCAGCCTGCTTCATGGCGGCAATCGCTGCCGGCTTGTTCTTGAGGTTACGCTCGGTGTCGGCCAGCATCATGTAGGCCGTGCCTTGGTGCTTGACGCCCTTGTCGATGGCCTGCTTGATCAGCGTGCGAGCTTCGCTGTACTTGTTCTGCGTCAGCAGCAGCTGGCCAGCGCGAAGCGCCGCTTCGCCGTCCGTCGCCATCGGGATGGCTTTCTTGTACGCATCGACCGCCTTGCTCTCGGCGCCTGCCAGGTAGTTGGCGTCACCGAGCAGCTTGTAGTTGTCATAGGTGGCGGGAACGATGCCCTTGGCCAGGCCCTCGTCGAGCGTCTGTACCGCCTTGGTCGCATTGGGCTTGGGATCGGCCGCGGTCTGGCCGGTGATCAGATACAGCTTGGCGAGGTTGATGTAGTCATTGTCGGATTTCAGTGCCCCCTGCGCCTTGGCTTTTTCCATCAGCGCGATGGCCTTGGGGTACTTCTGCGCCTGCATCAGCACGGCGACGGCATTGTTGAGCGAGGCGGCATCGTTCGGATTGGCGGCCAGCTGCTGCTCGGCGAGCTTGGCCGCTTCTTCGCTCTGCCCGCTTTCGGCGTAGCTGGCCATGAGGATCTGATTCCAGCTGTTTTCCGGCTTGTCCGTCATGGACATCGCCTGCTTCATCGCGGCGATCGCCTCGGGATACTTTTCGAGGCGGTAGTAGGCATTGCCTTCAAGAGCGTGCGACGCGGCGGTGTCTTTCTTGCCCTCGTCGCGCCACTTGGCGAGCGTCGCCAGAGCGGCTTGGTACTGCTCGTCGGCGAGCTGGAACTGGGCCAACTCGTATTCCAGCTGGAAATACGTGTCGTTGGGCATTACGCCGTTGTTCAATGACTGCGTCAGCAAAGCGATGGCAGCCTTCAGATCGCCGGCGTTGTATTTGAGGTTGGCAAGGCCCTGCAGCGCAAGCGCCTGGGCATATTTGCTCTTGCTGTTGTCGACGAGCTGCTGCAACAGCTCCTTCGCCTTGGCTTCGTCGCCGGCGCTGAGAGCATCCAGCCCTTCGTTCAAGGCCTTCTGATCTTTCCTGCTCGTCAGATCGAGCTTGGGCTCCTGCCGGGTCGCGTTCGGGTACAGCGACTCCTTCTTTTCCTTGTCGGCATGGGCGCTCGCGATCGCCGGCGCAGCGGCGATGCTGAAGGCAAGGGCAGCGCCTGCGATCAACTTGAACAGGGGGGCATGCTTCATGGCTGTCCTCTTGTCGTGGTTACGCACGGATGGCGTAGGGGATCGCGAAGACTAGCGGCACCGGCACGCGATAACAAGACGCGGCGCCGCATGAGCTTTTCATGAAAATCAAACATTTAGCATGCGCGACCGTATCCAGGACACACGGCAGCGACCGGCCTGCACCGCGACGACGACGACGCATGCGTCGCCAAACGGGGACCATCGAGAAGAGTGATGGCCCGCCGCTCGCGGTCAGATATCGAGGTTGGCGACCTTGAGCGCGTTCGCCTCGATGAACTCTCGACGCGGCTCCACCGCTTCGCCCATCAGCATCGAAAACATCTGGTCGGCAGCAAAGGCATCTTCCACGCCGACTTGCAGCATGCGCCGGGTTTCCGGGTTGACCGTGGTTTCCCACAGCTGCTCGGGGTTCATTTCGCCCAGACCCTTGAAGCGCTGGATGGTGCGGCCTTTCTTGGCCTCGTCCAGCAGCCATCCGCGCACTTCGGCAAAACTGGTGACACCACGCGAGGCGTTGCCACGACGAATCACCGCTTCGGGCTGGATCAGGCCAGCCAGCTGGCGGCTCACGTTGAGGATCGGGCGGAATTCGCCGCTGCCGAAGAACGGCTGCGGCAGCAGCCAGGTGTGGCTCAGTCCGTGCTGCTCTCGGACCACCTCGATCGCCGCCGGCTGCTCGCCAGCGGCCGGTCGGAACGCCAGGCGGTAGCGCGGCTTGCCCAGGCCACTGGCAGCCAGGCGCAGCGTGGCGGCATCCAGCCAGGCCTGCATTGCGCTGGCGTCGTCCCACAGCGCCGGTTCCATCGGCTCGTGCTCGAGCAACGCGGTGAACACGGTGGCGTCAAAGCGGTGGCCGAGCCGGGCGATCTGGTCCAGTGCGTTCTGGTAGTCGCGCAGCAGCTTTTCCAGCGCCTCCCCGGTGATCGGCGGAACGCCGGGAGCGCTGGTCAGCTCGGCATTGTCGACGGCGTTGGAGATCAGGTAGTCATTGAGCGCCGCGTCGTCCTTGAGGTACATCTCCTGCTTGCCCTGCTTGAGCTTGTACAGCGGCGGCAGGCCGATGTAGACGTGGCCGCGCTCGATCAGCTCGGGCATCTGGCGATAGAAGAAGGTCAGCAGCAGGGTGCGGATGTGCGATCCGTCCACGTCCGCGTCGGTCATGATGATGATGTGGTGGTAGCGCAGCTTGTCCGGGTTGTAGTCGTCCTTGCCGATGCCGGTGCCGAGTGCGGTGATCAGGGTGCCCACTTCGGCGGAGGACAGCATCTTGTCGAAGCGCGCCTTTTCGACGTTGAGGATCTTGCCTTTCAGTGGCAGCACCGCCTGGGTCTTGCGGTTGCGCCCCTGCTTGGCCGAGCCGCCGGCCGAATCGCCCTCGACCAGGAACAGCTCGCACAGGGCCGGATCCTTTTCCTGGCAGTCGGCCAGCTTGCCGGGCAGGCCGGCAATATCCAGCGCGCCCTTGCGGCGGGTCATCTCGCGCGCCTTGCGCGCGGCCTCGCGGGCGCGGGCGGCGTCCACCACTTTCGAGGCGATCGCCTTGGCTTCGTTGGGGTGCTCAAGCAGGAACTCGCCCAGCTTCTCGTTGACCGCCTGCTCCACCGCCGTCTTCACCTCGGACGAGACCAGCTTGTCCTTGGTCTGCGAGGAGAATTTGGGATCGGGCACCTTCACCGACAGCACGGCGATCATGCCTTCGCGCATGTCGTCGCCGGAAAGCGCGACCTTGGCGTTCTTCGCCAGGCCTTCCTTCTCGATGTAGTTCTGCAGCGAGCGGGTCAGTGCGGCGCGAAAGCCGGTGAGATGGGTGCCGCCGTCACGCTGCGGGATGTTGTTGGTGAAGCAGAACATCGTTTCCTGGTACGAGTCGGTCCACTGCATGGCCAGCTCCACCACGATGCCGTCGCTCTCCGACTCGGACTTCAGGCTGATCACATTCGGATGCAGCGGCGTCTTCAGCTGCGCCAGATGCCGCACGAACGAGGCGATACCGCCCTCGTAGGCAAATCGGTCGTGTCGCCCTTCGCCGCGCTCGTCGGTGAGGTCGATGTTGACGCCGGAGTTGAGGAAGGCCAGTTCGCGCAGGCGCTTGGCCAGGATGTCGTAGTGGAACTCGATATGGGTAAAGGTCTCGGGGCTCGGAACGAAGCGCACCCGGGTGCCGCGCTGCGTGGTATCGCCGACGACCTTGACCGGGTACAGCGGCTCCCCGAGGGAGTATTCCTGCAGATGTTCCTTGCCGTCACGCCAGATGGTGAGCCACAGGTGCGAACTGAGCGCATTGACGACCGACACGCCCACGCCGTGCAGGCCGCCGGAGACCTTGTAGGAATTGGCGTCGAATTTGCCGCCCGCATGCAGCACGGTCATCACCACTTCCGCGGTGGAACGGCCTTCTTCCGGATGGGTATCGACCGGGATGCCGCGGCCGTTGTCGGTGACGCTGACCGAACCGTCGTCGTGGATGACGACCTGGACATGGTCGCAGTACCCGGCCAGCGCCTCGTCGATCGAGTTGTCCACGACTTCGAACACCATGTGGTGCAGGCCCGTGCCGTCATCGGTGTCACCGATGTACATGCCCGGGCGCTTGCGCACCGCTTCGAGGCCCTTGAGTACTTTGATGTTGCTCGAATCGTAGGTCGTGTTCATGCGGTGACTGCTCTCCGGCGCGGGCAGCCCCTCCGGCATGGCGCCATGAAGGGCCGGAGAGGTGTAACCGACCGATTATAGCAGGGGGGCCACCCTGCCCTGTTCCACGTGGAACAGGTGAGCGGCAGTGCGCAGGCTGACGGGACAATCGGTGCCGCTGATCAAGACCTGGGCGCTGGCATCGCGAAGTTGGGCAATCAACGCCTGCTGGTGCAGCTGATCCAGTTCAGAAGCCAGATCATCGATGCAGACGATGGGCCACTCGCCCGCATGGTGGGCAAACAGCTCGGCCTGGGCCAGCAGACAGGCCACGGCGGTGAGCTTTTCCTGGCCGCGGGACAGGTGCTCGCGCAGCGGGGCGTGCTCGTAGGCAATCGCCCAATCAGCCCGATGGACACCTTGGGTGGTGTGCCCGCGGGCCATGTCCCGGTGGCGTTGGGTGGCGAGTGATTCGCGCAGCGATGCCTCTTCGCCCCACCCCTGTCGATAACGCAAGGCCACGGCGCCGAGTTCGGGCAACAGCTGGGCGGCGTATGACGAAACCAGCCGCAGCAGCTCGTCGAGATAGCTTTCCCGCCAGCGCGTGATCGCAGCCGCCGTGTCATCCAGCTCCTGTTCCCAGGGTCGATACAGGCCACTGTCACCTTCTCCGGAGCGCAGCAGACTGTTGCGCTGCTTCAGCGCTCGCTGGTACCGCCGCCACGTGCCGAGGAAATTCGGTTCCACGTGGAACACCCCCCAGTCGAGGAAGCGCCGCCGCTCTTCTGCGCCCGCGGCGATCAACGCATGCGACCCCGGATCGAAACTGACTACCGCGCATTCACCAACCAATTGGGAAATCGGCGCGTTTTCTCCGTCCACCCGCGCCTGCCATCGTGCCCCCTCGCGCCCGAGCCCCAGCCGGGGGCGCCGTCCGTCGCTGCGCAGCAGTTCGGCATAGACGGCCAATGCCCCTGCTCCGCGCTGCAGCAGCGCGTCCCGGGCACCTGCCCGAAACGAGCGTCCGTGGGACAGCAGGAACACGGCTTCGAGCAAGCTGGTTTTCCCGGCGCCATTGGCACCCACGAACACATTGATGCCGGGCGCGAGTTCCAGCGAGACGTCGTCCAGGCAACGCAGCGACTGGACCCGGAGCTTCTCGACCCTCATGACGCCGTCCACAAACGACAACGCCGGAGCGTCTGGCGACGGCTCCGGCGTTGCTTCGCTGCATGTGCCGAAACGAGGTGGCTCACAAGCCTTCTGGTTACAGGCGCAGCGGCATGATCACGTGCCGCGACTGGTCGTTGTCGTCTTCCTGCACCAGGCAGCTCGACTGGGCGTCGCGCAGGTTCAGGCGAGCCCGATCACCGCGCAGCGCGGCCAGCGCATCGAGCAGGTAACCCACGTTGAAGCCCACGGCCAGGTCGGACACCGACGTATCGGCCTCGACTTCTTCCACTGCCTCTTCCTGCTCGGGATTGTGCGCCACGATGCGCAGCTTGCCGGGAGACAGCTCCAGCTTCACGCCGCGGTACTTTTCGTTGGAAAGAATCGCCGCGCGCTGCAGCGCGCCCCGGAGGATTTCCCGGTCGAGCGTGGCGCTCTTGTCGGCGCCGAGCGGAATCACCGCCTCGTAATCCGGGAACCGGCCGTCGATCAGCTTGGATGTGAACACCACATCGCCGCGACGGACGCGCAGGTGGTTGCGGCCGAACTGCAGTTCGACCGTACCGTCGCCGGTTTCGAACAAGCCGATCAGCTCGTTGACGCCCTTGCGCGGAATGATGATCTGGCGGCGGCTGGACACAGAACTCTCCAGCTGAGTTTCCTTGAGCGCGAGGCGGTGTCCGTCGGTAGCCACGCAACGCAGCGTGTGCTCCTGCAGGTCGAGCAGCATGCCATTGAGGTAGTAGCGCACGTCCTGGTTGGCCATGGCGAATGCGGTGCGCTCCATCAGGTCGCGCAGCACTTCCTCGGGCAGGCTGACCTTCTCGACCAGTTCGATCTCGTCGATGGTCGGAAACTCCGATGCCGGCAGGGTAGCCAGGGTGAACCGACTGCGACCGGCATTCAGCGCAACGCGGTCACCGTTGAGCTTGAGCTCGATCTGCGCGCCGTCGGGCAGTGCCCGCACGATATCGAACAGCTTGCGCGCCGGAATGGTGATCTCACCGTCGGCCAGTTTGTCGGCCGGTGTGCTGGCGACCATTTCCACTTCCAGGTCGGTGCCGGTCAGCGACACGCGGCCGTCCGCCACTCGAACCAGCAAGTTGGCCAGCACGGGTAGCGTCTGGCGACGTTCGACCACGCCCACGACCTGCTGGAGCGGCTTGAGCAGGGCTTCTCGTTGAATGCTGAATTGCATGAATGGGCGTCCCCTACACAGCTGTTCTGTTTTTAAAAGAAGGCTAGTGGTTGTTGTAGAGGCGGTGCATAAGCCTTTTCAACGACGAATAGCCTTGCGTATCAATGGTTTGAGCGTTTTCTTGCTTGTGTCTGGCGCACGGTCCTGACTGTGCGTCAATTGTGGATAAATTTCGATGCCAAAGCATCCCCCTCTTGTCCACAGCTTTCCACCGTCCTTATCAAGAACTTGTGCCGTTCAGCCTGCGTGACCTCAACCGGTAAGGGTCCGGATCAGCTGTTCCCAGTCCTGGCGCATGCGCGCATCGGTCTCGCAGAGCTTCTTGATGGTGCGGCAGGCGTGCAGCACGGTGGTGTGGTCACGGCCCCCGAACGCCTCGCCGATTTCCGGCAGGCTGTGTTCGGTGAGCTCCTTGGAGAGCGCCATGGCCATTTGCCGGGGCCGGGCGAGCGAGCGCACGCGACGCTTCGACAGCAGATCCTGCAGCCGCACGTTGAAGTACTCGCCCACGATCTTCTGGATGTTCGGCACCGTCACTGCCTGGGCGTGGGTGGCCAGCAGGTCGCGCAGCGTCTCTTCGGCAAAATCGGTGGTGATCGGCCGACGGAAGAAGTTCGCCTTGGCCGCCAGCGTGTTCAGCGCACCCTCCAGATCGCGCACGTTGGAGCGGATGCGCTTGGCCAGCAGCATCGCCACGCTCTCGCTCACGTCGACGCCCTTCTCCTGTGCCTTGGACAGCAGAATGGCCGCCCGCGTCTCGAAATCCGGCGGTTCGATCGCCACCGAGAGGCCCCAGCCGAGGCGCGACTTCAGCCGCGGCTCCAGCTTGTCCACTTCCTTGGGATAGCGGTCGCAGGTGAGGATGATCTGCTGCTTGGACTCGAACAGCGCGTTGAAGGTGTGGAAGAACTCTTCCTGCGTGGTGTCCTTGCCCGCGAAAAACTGGATGTCGTCGATCAGCAGCGCGTCGACCGAGCGGAAGCGCTGCTTGAACTGATCCATGCTCTTGGCGCGCAGCGCCTCGATCATCGAGCCGACGAACTGCTCCGAACGCAGGTACATCACCTTGAAATCAGGGTTGCGCTCGCGCATCAGGTTGCCGGCGGCGTGCATCAGGTGGGTCTTGCCCAGACCGGTGCCGCCGTACAGCAGCAGCGGGTTGTAGGCGCGGCCGGGATTGGTCGCCACCTGCATCGCAGCGGCCTTGCCCAGCTGGTTCGACTTGCCCTCGACGAACGTCTCGAAGGTGTAATGCGGGTCCAGGTTGTGCGCAAAGCTGGCCGGCGCCGGAGCTTTCGCTCCCGCCGTTGCCGCACCGGCCGGGCGCGCCGCTGGCGCGCTTGCCGGCCGGCTTGGCGCCGCGCGCGGCGCGCTGGAGCCGACTTCCAGCCGTACCGTGAGCGCATGGCCGGTCAGCTGCAGCAGCACCGATTCAATCAGCGGCAGGTAGCGATCGCGGACCGTGTCCAGCGTGTAGGGATTGGGCGCAAACAGCTGCAGCCCGGTGTTCTCGTCACGGGCCTGCAGGGGCATCAGCCAGGTGTGCAGTTCCTCGGCGCCAAGCTCGCCGTCCAGGCGCTCCAGACAACGCCGCCAAAGATCACTCATGAATGCTTTTCAACCACGGCTGGGGCGCTTCCGCGCGGGGTGGGCCGGCAAGTCTAGCAGTACCGTCCACCGGGGTTGCCGGGATTATCCACACCTCTGTCCACAGGCGGGCAGCGCCGGTTTGCCGCGCCAATTGACAGCGGACCGCTTTGTTCCGCATACTTTTCAACCTTTTTCTCAACTTACCTCAGGAGGAAGCCATGAAGCGGACCTTCCAGCCCAGCAAGCTCAAGCGCGCCCGCACCCACGGCTTTCGTGCCCGCATGGCCACGGCCGACGGTCGCAAGATCATCAATGCGCGTCGCGCCAAGGGCCGCAAGCGCCTGATCCCGTAATCGGCGCGCAGATCATGCGTGCCGCCGGCTTGCCGCGCGAGGCGCGGCTGTGCCGCGCCGGTGACTTCGCCGCCCTGCGTCAAGCCAGCGGCCGCTTCGGCGGCCGCTGTTTTTCTGTGCGCTATCGAGTGAACGAACTGGGCCACGCGCGGATGGGCCTGGCCATTTCCAAGCGCGTGTCCAAGCGTGCGGTGGAGCGCAACCGCATCAAGCGGCTGGCGCGCGAGTCGTTCCGGCGCATTCGCCACGACCTGCCTGCCGTGGACCTCGTCATCATGGCTCGAGAACAGGCCTCCGGCCTGCCCGGCGCGGAACTGCTCGCCGAGCTCGACGCGCTGTGGCGCAAGCTCGTGCCGTTGAAGCGCGATCCAGCCGCCGGCACAATCGAGCGTTGATCTCCTTACCTCTCATTCTTTCGCTGCGCGCTGGCGCGGCGACCACCGGATCTGCTCCGCGATGAATCAAACGCGCACCTTCCTCCTGTTCGCCCTCGTCGCCGTGTCGTATCTGCTGTGGAACGCGTGGGAGAAAGACTACGGTCCGCAGCCGCCGGCTCCGGTCGCCGCCACCGTGGCCGGCGCGGCGTCACCCTCCTCGGCCAGTGACGCCAGCGTGCCGGGCGCGAGCCTGGCGGCGCCGGCACCGGCTGTGCCGTCGGAATCCGCAACCGTGGATCAGGCTGGCCAGCAGATCACCGTCACCACCGACGTGCTGCGCCTGACCATCGACACGCGCGGCGGCAGCCTGGTGCGTTCGGAGCTGCTGGAATACCCGGTGACGCCGCGGACCAAGAAGAACCCCGATCCGGCACCGATCCGCCTGCTCGACGACCGCGCCAGCCATTTCTTCGCCGCCCAGGATGGCCTGATCAGCGCCGCCAGCGCGGCCCCCGACCATCGCGCGCTGTTCCAGACCAGCGCCACCAGCTACACGCTCGACCCGGGCCAGGACGCGCTGAACGTGGATCTGGTCTGGACCGATCCCTCCGGCGTGCGCGTGACCAAGCGCTACACCGTGCATCGCGGCAGCTACGTGGTCGACCTGTCGCAGCAGATCGACAACGGCAGCGCCAAGGCCTGGACCGGCAACGCCTATCGCCAGCTGCAGCGCGTGGTGCCGCCGCCGGCGGTGCACAGCAATTTCCTGGAGAAGTTCTCCGACCAATCGCGCTACAGCTTCTTTGGCGCGGCCTGGTACAGCCCGGAGAAGAAGTTCGACAAGCTGGCCTTCGACAAATTCGAGGAGGAGCCGCTCAACCTCACCGTCACCGGCGGCTGGCTGGCGATGGAGCAGCACTATTTCCTCACCGCGTGGTTGCCACCTGCCAACGAGGCCGACACCTTCACCACCGAGGTGATCAAGGACCAGGACGGCCCGCGCTACCTGATCCGCGACATGGCCCCGGCCATCACCGTGGCGCCCGGCCAGCAGGCCACGACGGCGGCGCGACTTTACGTGGGTCCCAAGCTGCGTGAAAAACTGGCCGCGATCGCCCCGGGCCTGGAGCTCACGCTCGACTACGGCATGTTCTCGATCGTCGCCAGCCCGCTGCACTGGATCCTCAACCAGCTGCACAAGCTGTCCGGCAACTGGGGCGTCGCGATCATCCTGCTGGTGCTGCTGATCAACCTCGCCATCTACAAGCTCAGCGAGGCGCAGTACGTCTCCGCGGCGCGCATGCGCAAGCTCAAGCCGCGGATGGATGCGCTGAAGGAGCGCTACGGCGACGACAAGCAGAAAATGCAGCAGGCGATGATGGAGCTGTACAAGAAGGAGAAGATCAACCCGGTCGCCGGTTGCCTGCCGGTGCTCGTCACGATCCCGATCTTCTTCGCCCTGTACACCGTGCTGCGCGAGAGCGTGGAGCTGCGGCAGGCGCCGTTCTTCGGCTGGATCCACGACCTGTCCGCCGCCGATCCGTACTTCGTGCTGCCGGCGATTTACGTGCTGGTGATGCTGGCCACGCAGTGGACGATGCCGCAGCAGCCGGGCATGGATCCCACCCAGGCGAAGATGATGAAGTTCATGCCGCTGATCTTTGCGGTGATGTTCGCCTTCTTCCCCGCTGGCCTGGTGGTGTACTACATCGTCAACGGCCTGTGCCGCCTGGCCCAGCAGTGGTGGGTCACCCGCCGCATCGATCGCGCCGAGGCGGCCAAGGGCCAGGCGATCGCCAAGAGCTGATCCAATCGTGCGCCCGCCGCCTCGCGCGGCGGGTCGCCGGGAGTGATGCCGCGTGAGTGATGCCGCGACCGTCGACACCATCGCCGCCATCGCGAGTGCGTCCGGCGCGTCCGGCGTCGGCGTGGTGCGGGTCTCCGGCCCGGCCGTGCCGGGCATCGCGCAACGGCTGCTCGGCCGCGCACCGCAGCCGCGCCACGCGCATTTCGTGGCCTTTCGCGACGCTGCGGGCGAACTGCTCGACCGCGGCCTGCTGCTGCACTTCCCCGCGCCGGCCTCCTATACCGGCGAACACGTGCTCGAACTGCAGGGGCACGGCAGCGCCGTGCTGCTCGACGCGCTGCTGCGCCGCGTCTGCGAGCTGGGTGCGCGTCTGGCCCGCCCGGGCGAATTCACCGAACGCGCCTTTCTCAATGGCAAGCTGGACCTGACCCAGGCCGAGGCCGTCGCCGATCTGATCAGCGCCCGCTCGCAGGTCGCCGCGCGCGCCGCACTGCAGTCGATGGAAGGCGCGTTCTCGCAGCGGGTGGACACCTTGCTGCAGTCGCTGATCACCCTGCGTGTGCACATCGAGGCAGCCATCGATTTTCCCGAGGAGGAGATCGACTTCCTCGCCGATCCGGCCATCACGCGCCAGCTCGATGCCGTGCGCCGCGAGTTGGCCGAGCTGCTGCGCGAAGCGCTGCGTGGCGTGCGCCTAACGGACGGCTTGCGCGTGGCGATCATCGGCCGGCCGAACGCGGGCAAGTCCAGCCTGCTCAACGCGCTGGCCGGGCGCGACCGCGCCATCGTCACCCCGATTGCCGGCACCACCCGCGACGTCCTGCGCGAAAGCGTGCAGCTGGACGGCGTGGTGCTTGAACTGGCCGACACCGCCGGCCTGCGCGACACCGATGACGAAGTGGAACGCGAGGGTGTGCGGCGCGCACGGCACGAACTGGCCGGCGCCGACGTCGCGCTGCTGGTCACCGAACAGGCGCATCTCGCCGACGACCTGCAGCTGCTCGACGGACTTGCCCGGGCGGTCGAGCGCGTGGTGGTGATCAACAAGATCGATCTCGCCGCCCAGCCGCTGCCTTGCCCGGCGTCGTCCACGGCGACCGAATTGCGCTTGTCGGCGCGCACTGGCGAAGGCCTCGATGCGCTGCGCAGCCATCTGAAACAGCTGGCCGGCAGCGGCAGTGGCGAAGGAGCGTTCAGCGCGCGCCGGCGCCACGTGCTCGCGCTGGAGCGCGTGAGCGAACACCTGGCCCAGGCTGCATCCGTGCTCGCTCACTCGCGGGCCGGCGAACTGGCCGCCGAAGAGCTGCGCCAGGCGCAGCACCGCCTGGGTGAAATCACCGGTACTTACAGCAGCGACGACCTGCTCGGCGCGATCTTCGGCTCGTTCTGCATCGGCAAATAGCGCGTGGTCGAGTCAGCCCTGATCGCTGACCAGGAAAGCATCCAGCGCGGACAGGCTGGGCATGCCGCCCTGCGCACCGAGCTTGGTCACCGACAGCGCGGCGGCGGCGCAGGCCTTGCGCACGGCGGTGGCCAGCCCTTCATGCAGGAACACCGCGAGGGCGCCGTTGAAGGTGTCGCCGGCACCGGTGGTGTCGACCACGTCCACGGCAAAGCCAGGCTGGTGCATCGGCGCGGTGTTGCCCTCGCGGTACCACGCGCCCTCGCGGCCGCGGGTGAGCACCACCGGGCACGGCGCGCGCTGCATCAGGGCGCGAAAATCCCCGTCATCGGCTTGGCCCAGCAGCGTGGCCAGCTCGTGCTGATTGGGCGTGACATAGCGCGCCAGCGCCAGCCACTCGCGCGGCACGCGCTGTGCGGGCGCGGGGTTGAGGATTACCGGCACGCCGAGGCGATGACCCAGCCGCACGGTGGCCTCCACCGCATCCATGGGAATTTCCATCTGCACCAGCACTGCGTCGGCACGCTCGATCGCTGCCTGCGCCGCTTCCACCTGCGCCGGTGTCACGCGCGCGTTTGCTGCGGGCACCACGATGATCTGGTTGTCGCCTTCGGCCACCGTGATCGATGCGGTGCCGCTGCCTTCGTTCTCCAGCATGGCGAGGTGATCGAGCTGCACCCCTTCGCGCTGCAGGCCTTCGCGCAGCTGGCGGCCGAACGCGTCGTGGCCCAGCGCCCCCACCAGCGTGACCTCGGCGCCGAGTCGTGCGGCAGCCACCGCCTGGTTCGCGCCCTTGCCGCCGGGCACGGTGAGAAAGCGCTCGCCCAGCAGCGTCTCGCCCGGGGCGGGAAACCGCGGGGCCAGCGTGACCAGATCCATGTTGATGCTGCCGACGACGACGATGCGGGCCATGAGCCTTCCGT
>DASUJJ010000283.1:0-9706 GCA_036279335.1 Dyella sp. | reverse complement strand
GCTGGGGGTCACGGACAGGGGGGCGGAAGCGGGCATGGGAACCTCGTCGGAAAATCGTCGGCCGGTAGGCCATGCGGAAGTGGCAGCAAGGTTCGCGCCAAGGCGGCTCAGCGGTCGCGGCCGACGCCGGGCGGGCGGCGATGCTGCATGCGTTCGTCCACGTCGGACTGCTCGCGGCGGTCTTCGGCCTTGCGTTCGGTTTCGCGGTAATTGCTCACCACGCTGTCCAGCGCCTGCTCGCGGGCATGGGCGTTGCGCCAGTGGCCGCGCGCCATCTCCAGCAGTCGCTGCTGGCGCTGCACTTCGAGCTGCTGCTGCTCGATGGCGCGGTCGATGCGCTCGATGAACTGCTGGCGGTTGAGCAGTGCGCTGACGCTCATGCCGTCGCCCTGCCCCGCGGCGTAATCCTGGCGGTAGCGCCTGAGTTCACCGAGCTGGTGTTCGGCACGCGCCAGGCCTTGCTGCTGTTCGGCGAGTTTCTGCATGGCGTCGTCGCGGCGCTTGTGCGCCTGGTCGACGGCCGGCTGCAGGCGATCGGCGCGCGAACTCATGCGTCGCCTTCGCCGGTCAGCGCGCGCAGCGCGTCGATGCCCTGCGCCAGGGTCATCGGTTCGTCGACCTCCTGCTGCAGGAACGCGCGCAGACGCGGCCACATCGCGATGGCGTGGTCCACCTGCGGATCGGAGCCTTTCTGGTACGCGCCCACGGCGATCAGGTCGCGCTGCTGGCGGTACGCCGAATACACCTGGCGGAAGCGCTGCGCCGCACGCATGTGCTCGCGCGTGGCCACCGCCGGCATCACGCGGCTGATCGAGGCCTCGATGTCGACGGCCGGGTAATGGCCGGCTTCGGCCAGATCACGCGAGAGCACGATATGGCCGTCCAGAATCGCACGCGCCGCGTCGGCGATCGGGTCGTGGCGATAGTCGTCGCCCTCGGTGAGCACGGTGTAGAACGCGGTGATCGAGCCCACGCCCTGCGCATCGTTGCCGGCACGCTCCACCAGCGCCGGCAGCATCGCGAACACCGACGGCGGATAGCCCTTGGTGGCGGGCGGCTCGCCGATGGCCAGTGCAATCTCGCGCTGGGCCTGGGCGTAGCGGGTGAGCGAATCCATCAGCAGCAGCACGCGCAGGCCGCGATCGCGGAACCACTCGGCGATCGCCGTGGCGTACTGCGCGCCGCGCAGGCGCTTGAGCGGCGGCGCGTCGGCGGGAGCGGCGACGATCACCGCGCGGCGGCGGCCCTCCTCGCCCAGCGTGTGTTCGACGAATTCCTTCACTTCGCGGCCGCGCTCGCCGATCAGGCCGACCACCACCACGTCGGCGTCGGTGTACTTGGTCATCATGCCGAGCAGGGTCGACTTGCCCACGCCGGAACCGGCGAACAGGCCCAGACGCTGGCCGCGGCCCACGGTGAGCAGCGCGTTGATCGCGCGCACGCCGGTATCCAGCGGGGTGTCGATCGGCTTGCGCGCCATCGGGTTGATCGGCTCGCGCTTGAGCGCGGCCTGCTCGTCGGTGTCCAGCGGACCGAGCCCGTCCAGCGGCAGGCCGTCGGCGCCGATCACGCGGCCCAGCAGTCCCTGCCCCACCGGCAGGCCACCGGCGCGCATGCAGGGACGCACGCGGGCATTCGGCAGCACGCCGTGCATCTCGCCCACCGGCATCAGCAGCAGGCGCTCGTCGGCAAAGCCGACCACCTCGGTATCCAGCTGCTCGCCGTCGGCCGCGTCGACCAGGCAGCGCGCGCCCAGCGCCGCCTCGCAGCCCTCGGCTTCGAGGGTGAGACCGACCACGCGGCGCAGCCGTCCCTCGACGACAAGCGGATGCGCGGCCTCGGCACGACGCCCGCGCCGGGCGAGCTGTTCGCACCAGCGCTCGCTGCGCAGGACGATCCGCTCGGTACTCACCGTTCGCGCGCCCGGTCGCTGCCGCGTGCGCAGCCGCCGGATGGGATGGTGAAAGAATCGCGCCACCGGTGTGCTGCTGCAGGACCGGGGGATCGCTTCAACTGTCGCGCCTTGCCGCCGGAGGAGGACGGCGGGGACGACAGCATCGCGGGGGCACACCAGCGGCGCGACAGGGGCAGGCCGAGACGCCAGCGGCGCCACAGCCGAAACAGGGGAAACAGGGGGCGGAAGCGCAGCAGCAGCACGTCATTCACATCGCGCCCGGCGCGCGCCATGCGACGCGCCCGGCGCGTAGCCACCCGTGCGGCGCTGGCGGGCGACAGCGCGGGCGCCAGGTCGGGGGCGCTCGAAGAGTCGACACGAGCGGGCGAACCCACCGCCCGATGCGCGGCCAGCTCGATCACCTTGGTACCGGCGCATGAGCCGCTCATGCCGCGACCTCCTCTTCGCCGTCGTTTTCATCCTCGCCGAGCACCGCGTCGACCACCGCCGCAAGGCGCGTATCCAGCCGCGCATCCAGACGCGAGCGCTCGCTCTCGAGCACGCAGTCGCCGCGCGCCAGCGCGGGATCGGGCAGCAGCTGCCAATGGGCTTCGGCCACCGCGTGCTCGCGCAACAGGGCCAGATCATCGGGGTGCACGTGCACGCGCAGCTCGCGCGTGGCCGCCGGCAGCGCGCGTGCGGCCTGCTGCACCGCCTGCACGATCCGCTCGGGCGAGGTAACCAGTTCGTGTGCCAGCACGCGGCGCGCGATCACCACGGCGAGGCGGGCCAGCTCCTGCTCGGTGGCGTCGTCCAGTGTGGCGAGCGGTCGGGCGGCGGATGCCAGCAGCGATTCGAGCCGCGCCACGACCGCCTGCCGCTCGGAAGCAGCATCGGCCAGGCCTTCAGCGCGACCGGCGGCGAAGCCTTCGTCGCGCGCGTGCTGTTCCAGCGCTTCGAGGTCGGCCACCGTGGGCATGGCCGGCGTTTCGTCCAGCGGCTTGCCGGGCGCCGCATCCTGCATCGGCGGCAGCTCCCAGCGCTGGGCGCCGGCAAACGCATCGCGGTGGATCTGCGCGGCCATCAGACGAAGTCATCTCCGCTGCCGCCCAGGGTGAGCTGGCCGGCGTCGGCGAGCCGGCGCGCGATCATCAGCACTTCCTTCTGCGCCGCATCCACTTCGCTCACGCGCACGGGGCCGGCCACTTCGAGGTCGTCGCGCAGCATGTCGGCGGCGCGCGTGGACATGTTGGCGAAAATCTTCTCGCGCATCGCCGGCTCGGCGCCCTTGAGCGCCACGGTGAGGCGCGCGGAGGGCACCTCGCGCAGCAGGGTCTGCATGCTGCGATCGTCCAGCCCGGCCAGATCGTCGAACACGAACATCAGCTCCTCGATCTTGCCGCCCAGGCCCGCATCCTGAGTGCGGATGGCCGCCATCAGCTCGGCTTCGCGGCTGGTTTCCATCGCGTTGAGGATGGCGGCGGCTGCCTTCAGGCCGCCCACGTTGGCTGACTTGAGCTTGGTGGAGTTGCCGGAGAACTGGCGCTCCATGATTTCGTCCAACTCATTGAGTGCATGCGGCTGCACGCCGTCCAGCGTGGCGATGCGCATCACCGCGTCCGAGCGCGTGCGCGGCGGCAGGTAGCCCAGCACCTCGGCGGCCTGGTCGGGCTCCAGATGGGCCAGCACCAGCGCGATGATCTGCGGATGCTCCAGATTGATGAGCTCGGCAATCGCCCGGCTCTCCATCCACTTGAGCGACTCCAGCCCCTTGCTGGAGCGGCCCAGCAGGATGCGGTCGATCAGGCCACCGGCCTTGCTCTCGCCCAGCGCGTTGGTGAGGATTTTGCGGATGTAATCCTCGGTGCCGACGCCCAGCGCGGTCTGCCGGCCGACGTCGTCATTGAGGCGATGCAGCACCCGCTCCACTTCCTCGCGACTGACGCTGGTGAGCCCGGCCATCGCCGAGCCCACTGCCTGCACGTCACGGGCGGAGAGATGCTTGAGCACTTCGGCGGCGTCCTGCTCGCCCAGCGTGAGCAGCAGGATCGCGGCCTGGCGTGCGCCGTCGGCAACCGTCTCAGCCATTGTCGCCCACCCAGTTGCGCACGACCTGCGCCACCTGCTTGGGGTTTTCGCTCACCAGACGCCTGGCCATGTTGATCTTCTGCTCGTAGGCAATCGCCTGCCCGATGCGGGCGGGCTCGTCATCTGCGGGGTTATCGTCCACGCGCACCGAAACTTTCGGCATCGGCGAGGGCAGCGCGGTCTGCACCGCGTTGGCGACGGCGGGCGCCGGGCCGCGGGTGAGCCCCTTGAGCAGCGGACGCAGCAATCCGAACGCCACCAGCAAGGCCACCAGGATGCCGCCGCCCTGCTTGATCAGGTCGAGCATGCCCGGGCGCTGCCAGAACGGCGTGGCGGGCTGGGTGTCGTCGCTCAACGATTCGCGGTGGAACGCCTGGTTCACCACGCTCACCGTGTCGCCGCGGGCGGCATCGAAGCCCACCGCGTTCTTGGTCAGCTCGGTGAGGCGATCGAGCTCCTGCTTTGTGAAAGGCACGCGCTTGGCGTCCTTGCCGCTGCCGCTGATCTTGTCGTCCACCACCACCGCCACGCTGATCCGCGACAGCCGCCCCGCCGGATCGCTGACGTGGCTGATGGTGCGGTCCAGCTCGTAGTTGCGGGTGGCGCTGGAGGAGGTGTCGCCGGGCGTGGCCGCAGCCGTGGTGGCGGCCGAGCTGGTGCCGGCGGCGCCGCTCGGCGCGGCGCCCGCCTGCGGATTGGCGGCGGTTGGCTGCGCCACGGTGTTCGGCGGCTGGTTGCTCAGCGCACCGGGCACGGCGCCACTGGCGGCACCATCGGTGCGCTGCTCGGTAGCGGTCTGCTCGCTGCGCAGCGCGGGGTGCTCGTGGTCGAACGTTTCGGTGGCCTTCTCGGTCTGGCTGAAGTCGAGATCGGCGTACACCTGTGCGCGCACCTTGCCCGCGCCCACCAGCGGCGTGAGCAGCTCCTCGATACGCTGGGCGTAGGTGTTCTCGATGCGCGTGGCCAACCGCAGTCGCGTGTCGCCCAGCGCAGCGGCGGTGTCGGGTGCATTGCCGGTAAGCAGCTGGCCCTGCTGGTCCACCACCGACACCTGCTTGGCATCGAGCTCGGGCACGCTGGACGACACCAGATGCACGATCGCCGCCACCTGGCTGGCGTCGAGCTGGCGTCCCGGAAACAGCGTGACCAGCACCGAGGCGCTGGCCTGGCGGTTGTCGCGGATGAAGGCGGACGGCTTGGGCAGCGCCAGGTGCACACGCGCCGAGCGCACCGACTGCAGCACGCTGATCGTGCTGCCCAGATCGGCCTCCAGCATCTGCTGGTAGCGCGCACGCTCGGCCATGTCGCTCATGCCGAACGGCGAATCGGCCGCCGGCAGCACGGTGCTGTTGGCGCTGCCCTGCGGCAGGCCCTGACCGGCCAGGCGCAGCCGGATCGCGGCCAGATCAGCCTGCGGCGCCATGATGGTGGTGCCGTCGCCGGCCAGCGTGTACGGCGTATTGCTCGCCTGCAGCACCTGGGTGATGGCGGCGGCATCCTTCTGATCCAGCCCCGCATACAACATGCCGTAGTTGGGGCCGCGCGACCACAGCACCACCGCCACGCCCATCGCCACCGCCAGCGCCACGCCCACCAGCAGCAGCAGCTGCCGCGAGGCCGGGCTGCGTGCAATGTCGCGAAGGTCGAGGCGCGCGCCGGGGCGCTCGCTGTCGGCCTGCGGTTCCGTGGGGGTCATGCCGCCGTCTGCCATGGGAGTTGCTCGTTATCGAAGGGCGTGAAGGAAAGGCAGCCGTCAGACCGGCATGTTCATGATGTCTTTGTAGGCATCGACGAGCTTGTTGCGCACCTGCGTCATCGCATTCAGCGAGAGGTCGGCCTTCTGGATCGCCACCATGGTGCGAGCGAGGTCCGCACCCGGGTCTCCGCGCTCGAATGCCGCCGCCATGCGTCCGGCAGTGGCCTGGGTGTCACCTACCGCCGCGATCGACTGCTTGAGCAGCGCGCCGAAGGGGCTGGTGCCGCCAGCCGGCGCGGACGCGGGCATTGCGGTGGATGAGAACGCAACCTCGGGCGAGCGCACCTGGGCGGACATCTGGCGCATCTGGCTGAGCAGGCTGTTGACGTCGATCGTGGTCATGACGGTTTTCCAACGCGTGACGGGTTTCAGAGGGAGTTACTGCAGGATGTGTGCCATGAGTTGAGGAAGCGCGTCGCGACTGAAGTCGCTCCACAAAAGCCCCACACCCAGCTTCCTGTAGGAGCTCACCCTGTGAGCGACCGATGTGTGTCGGGGCGTGAAGCGTGCCCCACACAGACCCTCCCCTCGACTCGATCGGGGGGTGCAATCCTGCAGAGCCTGCAAACTCAGCCCCTGTGGGAGTGGCTTCAGCCCCGACAGCCCGATCGATCACGCCGCCAGGCCGCTCTGCAGCCCGTACTTGCGCAGCTTTTCCACCAGCGTGGTGCGCTGCATGTGCAGCAGCTTGGCGGCGTGCGCCACCACGCCACCGGTGACGTCGAGCGCCTGGCGAATCAGCCCCACTTCGATGTCGGCGAGGTGATCCTTCAGGTCGATGCCGCCCTCCGGCAGCAGGTTGGTGTCGTTGCCGGCAGCGGCGGGAGCCGTCATCGTCGTATCCATGATCGTCAGCAGATGGCTGCTGCAGATTTCCTCGACGGCGACCGTGCCGCGATAGCGATCGGGCAAGTCGCCGGCGCGCACTTCGCTATACGGATAGAGAATGGCCAGCCGCTCGACCAGGTTGCACAACTCGCGCACGTTGCCCGGCCACGGATAACCGCGCAGGGTCTGCAGCGCGCTCGGCGAAAAGCGCGCGGAGCCCACGCCACGGCGCTCCAGCCGCTGGTTGAACTCGTTGATCAGCACCGGCAGGTCTTCCAGCCGCTCGCGCAGCGAGGGCAGCTCCAGCGGGAACACGCTCAGGCGGTAGAACAGATCCTCGCGGAAGCGGCCGTCGGCAATCGCCTGCTCCAGGTTGCGATGGGTGGCGGCGATGATGCGCACGTCGCAGCGCATGGTCTTGTTGCCGCCCACGCGCTCGTACATGCGCTCCTGCAGCACGCGCAGCAGCTTCACCTGCATCGGCAGGCTCATGTCGCCGATCTCGTCGAGGAACAGCGTGCCGCCCTCGGCCAGCTCGAAGCGGCCCTTGCGCGCGCTGATCGCGCCGGTGAACGAACCTTTCTCGTGGCCGAACAGCTCGCTCTCCAGCAGTTCGGCGGGAATGGCGCCGCAGTTGATGGCGATGAACGGCTTGTCCTTGCGCGGCGAGCAGTCGTGGATGGTGCGCGCCACCATCTCCTTGCCCGTGCCGGACTCGCCCAGCACCAGCACGCTGGAATCGAACGGCGCCACCTGGCGGATCAGCGCGTTGACGCGGCCCATCGCCACGGATTCGCCGACAAAGCGCTGGTCGACCCGGCGCACACCGGCACTGCGCGCGGTGGCGCAGCGCATGGCTTCGGCAAATTGCTCATAGCGCAGCGGAAAACCGATCACGCCCACGCGGCCATAGAACGGCGAGCTGGCGCCGAGCAGGCGCGAGGCCCACGGCGAGTCCTCGGCCAGCAGCAGCGGCAGCTGGGCCGCCGACGCACCGAGGCTTGCGAGCAGGCACTCGGCGACGCCCGCGTCGGCGATGTCGCCCACGTAGACACCGCGCAGGGCGGCGATGCCGGCCTGATCCATCGTATCGGCGCGCTCCGGGTTGAAACCCAGGAACTGCAGCGCCGACATCACCGACCCAGCGCGGGCCGAGTCCGATTCCAGAATCAGGAAATCCATCTTGTCCATCGTGCAACGCCTCTCTCTATCACTTCTCTGTGGGACGCAGCGGTTGGGTGGGAGAGCCGCTGAGCTTTTTGGACCGCGACGGTTTGCCGGCGGTCCATGTCGAGAGAGGGAGCAAGAAGAAGGCCACGCGGGCCACGGCGCGCGCCGGATCAGGGGTCAGAAAGTGCGCCGCTGAGCGTCACTCTGGAAGCGAAGGCGCGAACCGCCAAATTGAAAATTCATGTAAATGAATGGCTTCACGCAATATTCATAGCAGGGCCTCCGCTGCGCGGGTGACGCAAAACGTCACGTCGGCAATTTGGCCCGTCAACAAAATCGCGCCAAAAAGTGGAAAAGCGTGCCCGCCGTCACACTTGGCATGGTTTCGCGTGAAAGCGTTTGCGTGATGGCGGTCACACAGTGCCCCGCGCGGTCGTTTTGTTCAGGTCAGAGACTGACGCGATTCAGCTACTTTGCGCCGATGCTGACGGAACACGAAGCGCTCGATCGCGTCGGCCAGGGCATCTCCGAGCGGTTCGAACGCCGCGAACGCGAGGCCGTCATCAAACCGGCGCAGCACGCGCGCCGGCAGTTCCAGCGGCAGGCTGGGGCAGGCTTCCAGATGAATACGCAGGCAGATCGCCTCCCCTGCGGCGGCCAAAAGCGCCGCCGGCAGCACGGCGCCTACGGCGTTGAAGCGCACCGCCACGCGCTCGGGCAGCGCCTCGGCCGGCAGCAGCAGGCGGTTGACGATATCCACCAGCGCGTTGAGCTTGGCATCCAGCCGTGCCAGTTCCTGCAGCACCGGGCTGTCCTCCTCGGTGCCTTCGGCGCGGCGCTCCTCGATGGCGGTGATGGTCGCCAGCGTCGACAGGTTGCGCTCGACAAGCTGCGGCAGCGGCGTGGCATCGGCAGTGCGCGACAAGACGGACACGCGCAGGCGGTCGTCCACGCAGACGCGTTCGGAAAAGGCCAGCCAGAGGGCGTCGGTCATCGCGGAATTTCCTGGGCGGGTCGCGGCGAGGCGATCCTCGCCGCTCAGCCGGGGTCGGCCGCGTCGAGGTAGGCGCTCACCGCGCGGTGGTTCACATGATGCCGCGCCAGGTTTTCGCTCACCATCGCGCGTGCCTGCGTGGCGAGATCCAGCAGCGCGCGCTGGTCCAGCTGCAGCTGGCGCAGGGCCATCAACCCGGCCGCGTTGATCGGCGCCTCGCGCAGCAGGCGGTCGCACTCGGCCTGCAGCGCGGTGGCGCCAGCCCAGTCGCCGCTTCGGCCAGCCTGCAGCATGTCCGCGCTCAGGGCGAGCGCGCGCTGCAGGTCGGGATGCGGCGCCTCGTTCATTACGCGCTCTTGGCCTGCGCGCTGGCCGCGGCCAGGTAATTGGCGCGGATGCCCTGCCAGCCTTCACGCACCGGTGCCAGCAAGCGGGCGGCCTCATCCAGTGCGGCCAGGTTGTCGTTGAGCTGGGCGTAGAGCAGGCGCCGCGTCACGTATTCGTACAGCGACTCCAGCCGCTGGCTGAAGGCGGGATCGACCTCGTGGTTCAGGCTGTCGCGCAGCTCGCCGACGATCGCCACCGCCTTGGAGATGCAGCTGCCCTTGGCCGCCACGTTGCCATGCTGCAGGTGGCCCCGGGCCTGGGCGATGCGATCCATCGCGCCATCGAGCAACAGGTTCACCAGCTGGTGGGCGTCGGCGCTTTCGACACCGGCGACGGCATTCTGCTGATAAAGGGCGCCGGCGTGGCGCATGGGTCCGTAGGTCATGAGGGGCGCTCCGCAATCAGTTCTTTCGGGTGTAGGTGGCTTCGAGCTGGGCCAGCGCCCCGGTGAGGTAACTGCTGGTGTTGTTCAGTGAGGACATCAGCGTGTCGAGCTGCGCGTACTGATCGCGCAGCTGCTTTTCGTACACGCTCATGCGCGCATCGAGCTGGCTCTGCTGGGTGTCGAGCTTGCTCAGGCTGTCGGTGA
>DASUJJ010000282.1:0-4531 GCA_036279335.1 Dyella sp. | reverse complement strand
CGGCTGTCGGCGTCGATCGCGCACGAGATCCGCAACCCGCTGGCGGCGATCCGCTACTCGGCGCAGTTGCTGGCCGAATCGCGCAACATGCCGCCGGCCGACCAGCGCATGGTGGAGATCATCAACAACCACTGCGTGCGGTTGAACGAGATCATCGAGAACATCCTGCAGCTGTCGCGGCGCGAGCGCTCACGCCCGGAGACGCTGGACCTGGGCCACTGGGCGAATGCCTTCGTGGAGGAATACCGCCAGGGCAACGACCTGGGCGAGGACTCGCTGCGGGTGATCAACTCCAGCGCGCCGGTGGCCGCCGTGGCCGATCCGCAGCAATTGCAGCAGGTGATCTGGAACCTGGTGCAGAACGCGCTGCGCTACGGCCGCCTGCCCGGCGAGCCGGCGCGGGTGATGGTGGTGACGCGGCCGGGCGAGCACGGCGTGCCGATCCTGGAAGTGATCGACCGCGGCCCCGGCATCGCGCCCAAGGTGGCCGCGCAGATCTTCGAGCCGTTCTACACCACCCACGAATACGGCACCGGTCTGGGCCTGTACCTGGCCCGTCAGATGGCCGAGGCCAACCAGGCCTCGCTGGAATACGTGCGCGTGGCCGGCGGCGGCAGCTGTTTCCGCCTCACGCTGACCCCTGCCCACGCCCGCCAGGCAGGCGGCGAGCCGACAGCGGCGGCCGACGAGCGGGCCAGGTAGCGTCCGGTCCGGCACAGCGCGCATTTCGGCGCGTCACGAGCACTTGCGACTCCTGCGCAACACCGGCTGAGACAGCTCCTGCCCGCTTCGCCTGGCAGCGGTCCGGCCGGCGCTGCAGAAACGCGTGCCGACCCCGCGCCATCCTTTGCCCCTGCAGGCGTCGACGGGTATTCTCGCGGGATTCCGCACAGCCCAAGGCACGCCATGAGCCTACAGACCGTCCTGGTCGTCGACGACGAGCGCGACATTCGCGAACTGCTCACCATCACCCTGGGCCGGATGGACCTGCAGGTGGATGCCGTGGGCACCGTGACGGAGGCCCGACGCGCACTGGGAGAACGCAGCTATGACCTGTGCTTCACCGACATGCGCCTGCCCGACGGCACCGGCCACGAGGTGATCGAGCTGATCGCCGAAGAACATCCCGACACCCCGGTGGCGATGATCACTGCCTACGGCAACGTCGACGCCGCAGTAAGCGCGCTGAAGGCCGGCGCGTTCGATTTCGTCTCCAAGCCGGTGGACATCCAGATGCTGCGGCGGCTGGTGCGCACCGCGCTCAAGCTGGCCGAGGAAAAGCGCAGCGAGGCCAGCGGCGGTTCTGCGGGCAGCTCCGGCAGCGAGCGGCTGATCGGCGACTCGCCCGCCATGCAGCAGGTGCGCGCCACCATCACCAAGCTGGCGCGCAACCAGGCGCCGGTGTACATCGCCGGCGAATCCGGCGTGGGCAAGGAGCTGGTGGCGCGGCTGATCCACGAGCAGGGCCCGCGCGCCAGCGGTCCGTTCATTCCGGTCAACTGCGGCGCGATTCCCACCGAGCTGATGGAGAGCGAGTTCTTCGGCCATCGCAAGGGCAGCTTCACCGGCGCCAACAGTGACAAGGAAGGCCTGTTCCAGGCCGCCAACGGCGGCACGCTGTTCCTCGACGAGGTGGCCGAGCTGCCGCTGCACATGCAGGTGAAGCTGCTGCGCGCGATCCAGGAAAAGGCCGTGCGACCGATCGGCGCGCGCGAGGAAGTGCTGGTGGACGTGCGCATCCTGTCGGCCACGCACAAGAACCTCGCCGCGCTGGTCGAGCAGGGCCAGTTTCGCCAGGACCTGTTCTATCGCATCAACGTGATCGAGCTGCGCGTGCCGCCGCTGCGCGAGCGCCGCGGCGACGTGCCGCTGCTGTCGGCGCACATCCTGCGCCAGCTTGCCACCAAGAGCGGCGGCGCGCCGGGCAAGCTGCTGCCTGCCGCGCAGCAGGCACTGGATGACTACGACTTTCCCGGCAACGTGCGCGAGCTGGAGAACGTGCTCGAACGCGCGATGGCGATGAGCGACGGCGAATCGATCGACGCGCTCGACCTGATGCTGCCGCAGCGCGCGCCGCGGCCGGCGTTCGATGCGGGCCAGGTGCCGCCTCCGGCGGCGGCAACCAGCGTCGCGGCGGTGCCGCCGGGCACTCCGGGCAGCGGCGTGGCGCTGGAGGATTACATCAGCAACCTCGAGCGCACCGCGATCATGAAGGCGCTGGAGGAGTCGCGCTACAACAAGACCGCGGCCGCGAAGAAACTCGGCATCACCTTCCGCGCGCTGCGCTACAAGCTGAAGAAGCTCGGCATCGACTGAGTTTGATGGACCACACCGCGCGCCGGCGCGCGGCGCGCAAACGACGACAAGGCCGCCGCTCAGGCGGCCTTGTCGTTTCCGAGCGCCTTGCGCAGGGTGCGCAGCAGGGCGCGCGTGGAGACCGGCTTGTTGACCACGTGCAGGTGGTCCAGCGGCGGCAGCTCGTCCAGATCCGGCGGGGCCTCGGGGCGGGCCAGCAGCAGCACCGGTCCGTTGTAGCCGTGATCCACCAGTGCGGCCAGCGTGCGCACGCCGGTGAACAGGTTCATCTCCGCGTCCATCACCACCGCATCGGGAATGCCCTGCGCCTCGATCCACTGCAGCGCGGCGGTGCCGCTCTGGCTGCCGTGCGACTGATAGCCGTAGGCCTCGAGCATGTCCGCCAGCAGCGACAGCTGCGCCGCCTCTTCCACCACCACCAGCACGTGCTCGGCATTGCCCTCGAAATCGTCGGCCTCGCCGTCCAGGCCGGCCGCGTCTTCGCGCAGTTCGGTCAACGGGATGTAGAGATGGAACTGCGTGCCCTTGCCGGGGCTGCTGTCCACCCGCATCACCCCGCCATGGCTGGCGACGATGCGCTTGCACGACAGCAGGCCCAGGCCGGTGCCGGTCTTCTTGGTGGTGAAGAACGGTTCGAACAGGCGCTCCAGCGTCTCGTCATCCATGCCCTGGCCGGTGTCGGCGACGGTCAGGCGCAGGTACTCGCCGTCGCGCGGCTCCTCGCCTTCGAGGAAAAACTCGGCTGGCAGGCGGCAGCGCGAGGAAGTGATGTGCAGATGACCGCCGTCGGGCATCGCCTGGATCGCGTTGAGGCAGAGGTTGAGCAGGCACTGCTGCAGCTCGGTGTGGTTGCCCTCGAACGAAATATCCGGGTCATCCAGGGTGACTTCCATTGCCACCGAGCGCGGCATCGAGCCCTGCAGCAGCAGGTCGAGCGCATTCATCAGACCGCCCAGGCGCACCTGCTCGGCACGACGCGCACCGCGCGCGAACGACAGCATCGACTGCACCATCTCCAGCCCGCGCTTGCCGCAATCGCGCACCAGCGTGCCGAGCCTGGCCAGGCGTGGATCGTCGGCGTAGTCCTGCAGGCTGTCGCCGGCCAGCAGCAGCGGCTGCAGCATGTTGCGCAGGTCGTGGCTGAGGCCGCCGGCGAGCATGGCCAGGCTTTCGAAGCGCTGCGCGCGGATCAATTCGGCTTCGGCACGACGCTTGGCGCGCACTGCCTCGGCCTCGGCCAGCGCGCGGCGCACGGCGGTGGCCAGGCGCGCGGGGTTTTGCTTGAGGATGTAGTCGGTGGCGCCGTTGCGCAGTGCCTCGACCGCCGCTTCCTCGCCCAGCGTGGCCGAGACGTAGATGAAAGGCAGGTCTTCGTCGTGCTGGCGCAGCAGTTCGAGCGCGCGCTGGCCGGAGAACCCGGGAAGACTCAGATCCGACAGCACGATGTGCGGTTCGAACTCGTGCAAGCAGGCGGTGTAATGGGCCTCGTCGTCGACCAGGCGCACGTGGTAGGCGATCCCGTCCGCATCCAGTTCAGCCTGGATCAGCTCGGCATCGATCGGGTCGTCCTCGACCTGCAGAATGCGGATGGTCGGCAGTGCGTGCGTGTTCGGGTTGGGCATGCAGTCTCTTGCGCTCCTCTTTCGTTCCGTCGCCTTCGTTCCGTCCTTTACGGGACGTTCGCCGCCTCAATCCTGTTCCGGCAGCTGGTTGAGCACCGCCCAGAACCGTCCCAGTGTACGTACCGCCTCGAAGAACTGGTCCACGTCGACCGGCTTGATCACATAGGCGTTCACGCCCAGGTCCCAGCTGCGCGCCAGGTCGCTCTCCTCGCGCGAGGAGGACAGGATCACCACCGGGATCAGCCGCAGCTGTTCGTCCTCGCGCAGGCGGGTGAGCACCTCCAGCCCGTTCATGCGCGGCATCTTGATGTCGAGCAGGATCACCGACGGATCGACCGCTTCGCGCGATTGCCAGGCGCCGCGCCGATGCAGGTAGTCCATGCAGTCCACGCCGTCCTCGACGTGCACCACCGGGTTGGCCAGGTTGGCTTCGCGCAGGGCGTCCATGGCCATCTCGGCGTCGGCCAGGCTGTCCTCCACCAGCAGCACGGGTCCCAGGTGACGGTTGTTCATGACGAACGCCTCGTGGTGCGCGCCTCGGCCAGTTCGGTGGCCGGCAGCGAGAAATGGAAACTGGCGCCGCGGTCCGGCTC
>DASUJJ010000281.1:0-5911 GCA_036279335.1 Dyella sp. | reverse complement strand
GGCACGTTGCAGATCGCCAGCGTGCCCAGATAGCCGCGCCGCTTCACCTCGCGCATCGCAGCCAGCGTGTCGGCGGTTTCGCCGGACTGGGAAATCGCCACGAACAGCGTGTCGGCCGGCACCACCACCTCGCGGTAGCGGTATTCGCTGGCCACCTCGACGGTCACCGGCAGCCGCGCGAACTCCTCGATCCAGTAACGCGCCACCATGCCGGCGTGGTAGCTGGTGCCGCAAGCCACGATGTGGATGCCCTTGACCCGTGCCAGTAGCTCGTCGCCACCGACGCCGAAAATGTTCGGCAGTACGCCGTGCGGACCCAGGCGCGACTCCAGCGTGTCGGCGACAGCGCGCGGCTGCTCGAAGATTTCCTTCTGCATGTAGTGGCGGTATTCGCCGCGCTCCACGGCGTCGCTGGACAGCTCGCTTTCGTGCACTTCGCGCTCCACCGGCGAACCGGCGATATCGAAGACCTGCACGCTGTCACGGGTGATCTCGACGACGTCGTCCTCTTCCAGATAGATCATGCGGTTGGTGACCTGGATCAGCGCCTGGGCGTCCGAACCCAGAAAATGTTCGCCGATGCCCACGCCGACCAGCAGCGGTGCGCCGCGGCGCGCACCCACCACGCGACCGGGCTCGTCGCGGCTGATCACCGCGATGGCGTAAGCGCCCTCGAGCTCGCGCACCACGCCGAGCACGGCCTCGCGCAACGTGATGCCTTGCTGCAGGCGCGACTCGATCAGGGCGGCGATGACCTCGGTATCGGTCTCCGAAGTGAACACATGTCCGGCGACCTGAAGCTGGGCTCGCAGGCCCACGTAGTTCTCGATGATGCCGTTGTGCACCAGCGCCACGCGGCCGGCCACGTGGGGATGGGCATTCGCTTCGTTGGGTATGCCGTGCGTGGCCCAGCGCGTATGCGCAATGCCGGTGCCGCCGGGCAGCGGATCGGCCAGATACAGCGCCTCCATCTCGCGCACCTTGCCCTTGGCGCGCACGCGCTGGATGTCGCCGCCGTCGAGCACGGCCAGACCGGCCGAGTCATAGCCACGGTATTCCAGCGCCTTGAGGCCGGCGATCAGCAGGGGAGCTACGTCACGCTGGGCCGCGGCAGCAACGATTCCGCACATGTTCTGATGTCCTTGTGTAGGGATTGGCTCCATCACCCGCGACGTGGCGGCATGCTGGCAACGCATCGTTCCAATGCCCTTTCAAGGCACTGGTGAGGGCAATGGCCAGCCCTTCCAGTGTCCAGCGCTCAGGGCGCGCGCCGGCGAAGATAGTTGAGCAGATCGATCCGCGTGATCAGCCCCATGAAGCGTTCCCCATCCATCACGATCGCCACCAGGCCGCGATCAAAGACCGGCAGCAGCGCCTCGATGGGCGAGCGCATGTCGATCTTCTGCAGCGTGGTGATCATCGCGGTGGACACTGCCTCGCGGAAGCGCGACTGGTCCGCGTGCACGTGCATCAGCACGTCGGACTCGTCGAGGATGCCCACCAGCTGCTGACCGTCCATCACCGGCAGCTGGGAGACGTCGTACAGCTTCATGCGTGTGTAAGCCGTCATCAGCAGCTCGTTCGGCCCCACCACGATGGTGTCGCGCTGGGCGAACGGGCGCAGCAGCAGGTCGCGCAGGTCGCCGTGCTGCTCGCGCTCGAGGAAGCCGTTGTCGAGCATCCAGTAGTCGTTGTACATCTTCGACAGGTACTTGTTGCCGGTGTCGCAGACGATCGACACCACCCGCTTGGGCGCGGTCTGCTCGCGGCAATACTTGAGCGCCGCGGCGAGCAGCGTGCCCGCCGACGAGCCGCCCAGCACGCCCTCCCTGGCCAGCAGCTCGCGGCCGGCCAGGAAGCTCTCCTTGTCGGAGATCGCGTAGGCCTTTTTCACCCGGGAAAAGTCGCTGATGGTCGGCAGGAAGTCCTCGCCGATGCCCTCGACCATCCAGCTGCCGGATCTCTCCGACAGCGTGCCCTCGTTGATGTACTGCGCGAGGATCGATCCCACCGGATCGGCCAGCACCAGCTCGGTGTGCGGCGAATGCTCGGCGAAGTAGCGCGACAGCCCGGTCATGGTGCCGGACGAGCCGCAGCCGAACACGACGGCGTCGACCCGGCCGTCCATCTGCTCGAGGATCTCCGGGCCGGTGGTTTCGTAGTGCGCGCGTGGGTTGTCGGGGTTGCCGAACTGGTTGATGAAGTAGGCGCCGGGCGTTTCGCGGGCGATCCGCTCGGCCATGTCCTGGTAGTACTCGGGATGGCCCTTGGCCACGTCCGAGCGCGTGAGCACCACCTCGGCGCCCATCGCCTTGAGGTTGAAGATCTTCTCGCGGCTCATCTTGTCCGGCACCACCAGGATGAGCTTGTAGCCCTTCTGCTGGGCCACCAGCGCCAGGCCGATGCCGGTGTTGCCGGCGGTGCCTTCCACCAGCGTGGCGCCGGGCCGGATCTTCCCGGCTTTTTCGGCGCCCTCGATCATCGACAGGCCGATGCGGTCCTTGATCGATCCGCCCGGGTTGGCGCTCTCGAGCTTCAGGAACAGCTCGCACGCCCCGGTATCCAGGTGGTTGGCACGCACCATGGGCGTATGGCCGATCAGCTCGAGGACGCTCTGGTGAACCGTCATGAAAACTCCGTGTGGCGGGAAATGAGCATCGGCAGCCGCGAGGCCGCCGCGAAGCGAAGGGCGGTCATGATAACCGAGCGCCCTGCCCTGCCGGATTGAGCGTGCTCAAACGGAAGCGGCCCGGCTTCCTCGAGGGGAGCCGGGCCGCGCGTCGCCAATCCGTTGGATCAACCAGGGTGAGTCAGTGTCGATGCTGCATTCGGGCGTCCCAGATGCGCTGCAGCCGATCCTTGGCGTAGAGCTTCTCGCGTTTCATGATCGAGAGCTTGGTGTCGGGGATCGGGAGCACGCCGATATCGGCGTCGTGCACTTTGCTGTCGAGTTCGCGGTGACGCTGGTACAGCCGACGGAATTCCGCATCGGCCTTCAGCAATGCCTCGACATCATCACGCTGCTGGTTTTCGAACATGAGCGACCTCCTCGCAGGACAAGCGGGCGCGTGACCGGTGCGCCCGTGGCGGTGTGACGCGCGCGCCCATGCCCCGCGCCGAAGGACATCGGCAAGGAGGAAACAAGGTTCGGGAGGAATGGGCGCATGCGTCAGGTCAGTGGCCCACGCGGCGCAAATGCCGCGTGGACAATCGACGCTACTCCGCCCGCAGGGGGCCCGCAAGGGTGGGCGATGGCATGCCTGATGCAACCAAAGCCGGCCACAAAATACTGTCGAAACAGCTTGTTGCCCGGGTCGAGCGAGCGCCCGCACAGCGGTGCGGACGCGCCCGGCAAGGAGCCCGATCAGCTCAGGGCTTGCCCTTCTTGGCCGGTTTGGCGGGCTCGGCCGGCTCGGCCGCAGGCTGCGACGTGCTGGCATCCTGCATCTGCGAGCGCAGGGCACGCGCTGCCTTGGCCGCCAGTGCCGCCTCGCGCTTGGCCGCGCTGGCCACCCGGGCCTGCGCCGCGGCCAGCTTGCGGGCACGCTCGGCCTCCGCCTTGGCCTGCTCGGCCGCCTGCGTGGCCTCCATCCCCTGCTGCTGCAGCCTGGCGGCTTCTTCCTGCGCCAGCTGGTACTGCAGGCGCTGGCGCTCCAGCTCCAGCCGGGACGCCTGGGCGTCGCGGCGGGCCGACTCCAGCATGATCTGGTCGTGCTCGCGATCGAGCTGGGCCAGCTTGACCTGCGCATCCTGCAACTGCGCCGCCGCGCGGGCGAGGTCGACGCGACGTTCGGCGATGTACAGGGCGTGCGCCCGATCCTTCGAGCGCGCCTGCGCCAGCACGGCCAGCGCGTCGCGGGCCCGGGCCTGTTCGCCGACCGCGTAGTGGCCGAGCACCGGATCATTCGCCAGCTGGTCGAGGCTGCTGCTGAGCCGGCTCACGTCGATATCGTCACTGGCCGCATGGCCCACGCTGCTCGCCAGTGCCAGCGCCGCACCGAAAAACAGGATCATGAAACGTTTCACGGCTGGTCTCCCTGGGAGCTGTCGGCGGGAGCGCTGTCGTCCTGCGGCAAGGTCTGGAAGCCGCCAGCCTCCGGCAGCGGTGCCCCCAGCACCGACGATGAAGGCGCGGGCATGTCGCCCGTGGGGGCGGCCGGCGGCAAGCCCGTCGGCATGGGCATGGAGGCCCCTGACAGCTCCGGATGGGCTTGCTCCATGCGTTCGCGCAGGCGCGTGTTCTCGTCCAGCTTGGCGCGGATCTTGGCGCGCACCGCGCCCAGCCGGGCCTTGGCCAGCGCCAGCTCGGCGTCCGCCCGGGCCTCATCGGCAAGATTCGCGGCGTCCTCGTAGTCGCGGCGGGTCATCGCCGCCTGCGCCTGCTGGAACTTGTTCTGGGCAAATCCCAGATCCACCGGTGCGTAGTCTCCCGCGTCGGCGTCGCGCGCGGCCTGCAGCTGCATCTGCGCCAGGTTCATGGCACTGTCGGGCGGGGGGACGCTGGCGCAGCCGCCGAGTGCCAGCAGCGCGCACAAGGTCAAGCCCTGCATGCTCGTGCCGATACGTCCGGGGCGTGCATCAGGCCGGAAAAAGCTGTGCACCATCACTCATTACCTCGTAGTGTTGCGGCGTATTGTCCGTGGGCATAATCGCCCAATGCAATGTAGTTGAATTCAGGGGACTTCAGGTGGATATCGGTTACTTCCTCAAGCTGATGGTGGACAAGGGCGCATCGGACATGTTCCTGACCACCGGTGCCCCGGTGAACATCAAGGTCGAGGGCAAGCTCTATCCGCTCGGCAACACCGGCCTGCCCGGCGGCATGGTCAAGAAGATCGCCTACTCGCTGATGGACGAGGGCCAGGTGCCGCAGTTCGAGCGCGATCTGGAGCTGAACATGGCGCTGGCGGTGAAGGAGGCCGGGCGCTTCCGCATCAACGTGTTCAAGCAGCGCGGCGAAGTGGGCATGGTGATCCGCGCCATCAAGAGCGACATCCCCACCGTCGAGCAGCTGCAGCTGCCGAGCATTTTCCGCGACCTCATCATGGAGCAGCGCGGGCTGATCCTGGTGGTCGGCGCCACCGGTTCGGGCAAGTCCACCACGCTGGCGGCGATGATCGACCACCGCAACACCCACTCGCCGGGCCACGTGCTGACCATCGAGGATCCGATCGAGTTCCTGCATCGGCACAAGAAGTCCATCGTGAACCAGCGCGAGGTGGGGCTGGACACGCACAGCTATCACGAGGCGCTGAAGAACGCGATGCGCGAGGCGCCGGACGTGATCATGATCGGCGAAATCCGCGACACCGACACCATGGAGGCGGCAATCTCCTTCTCGGAAACCGGCCACCTCTGCCTGGCTACGCTGCACTCCAACAACGCCGACCAGACGCTGGAGCGCATCCTCAACTTCTTCCCCGAGTCGGCGCACAAGAACGTGCTGATGAACCTGGCGCTGAACCTGCGTGCGGTGATCAGCCAGCGCCTGGTGATCGGCAAGGACGGTCGCCGCCTGCCCGCCACCGAGGTGCTGCTCAACACGCCGCTGATCCGCGACATGATCCGCCGCGGCCAGATCCACGAGGTGAAGGAAGCGATGGACCGCAGCCTGCAGGAAGGCATGCGCACCTTCGACCAGTCGCTGTACAAGCTGTACCGCGAGGGCCGCATCGAGCTGGAAGAGGCGCTGGCCAAGGCCGATTCACGCGACGGCCTGGCGCTGAAGATCCGCCTGTCCGAAGGCGGCGGCGCCAGCGCCGACAGCGAGCTGGCCGGCAACGATCCGTACGGGCTGGGGTTCTGATTCGCCGCGCTGCGGGAGGGGCTTCAGCCCTCGATTGCCCGGTCGCCTCAACCCGGACATGTCGCGGCTGAAGCCGCTCCCACAACTGCCTGGGGCCCGGATACT
>DASUJJ010000280.1:0-8879 GCA_036279335.1 Dyella sp. | reverse complement strand
TCCTTCATCGCGTGTTCTTCGATCAGCCGCAAGGTGGACAGCGACAGCGATTCGATGCCGCGGATATGGCCGTGACCTTCACAACGCGGGCACACCACTTCGGTGGCCTCGCCCAGCGACGGGCGCAGGCGCTGGCGTGACATTTCCAGCAGGCCGAAGCGCGAAATGCGGCCGATCTGCACGCGCGCGCGATCGAGCTTGAGTGCGTCCTTGAGCGTTTCTTCCACCTCGCGCTGGTGGCGCGGGCTGTCCATGTCGATGAAGTCGATCACGATCAGGCCGCCGGCGTCGCGAATGCGCAGCTGGCGGGCGATCTCCACCGCCGCCTCGCAGTTCGTGTTGAACGCGGTTTCCTCGATGTCGCCGCCCTTGGTCGCCTTGGCCGAGTTGATGTCGATCGCGGTGAGCGCTTCGGTCTGGTCGATCACGATCGAGCCGCCCGACGGCAGGCGCACCTGGCGGTCGAACGCGCTCTCGATCTGCGTCTCGATCTGGTAGCGCGAAAACAGCGGCGTGTCGTCCTTGTACAGCTTGAGCTTGCGCAGCGCGTTCGGCATCACCTGCTGCATGAACTCGCGAGCATCGTTGTACAGCGACTCCTCGTCGATGAGGATTTCGCCGATGTCGTTGCGCAGGTAGTCGCGCAGGGCGCGGATGAACAGCTTCGATTCCTGGTAGATCAGGAACGGCGCTTTCTGCTTGCTGGCCGCCTCGGAAATCGAGCGCCAGAGCGTAAGCAGGTAGTCCAGGTCCCACTGCAGCTCTTCGGCGTCGCGGCCCATGCCGGCGGTGCGCACGATCAGGCCGACGTCGTCCGGCACCTTCAGGTGATCCAGCGCTTCCTTCAGCGCCTGCCGATCCTCGCCCTCGATCCGGCGCGAGACGCCGCCGGCCTTCGGGTTGTTCGGCATCAGCACCATGTAGCGGCCGGCCAGGCTGATGTAGGTGGTCAGCGCCGCGCCCTTGTTGCCGCGCTCTTCCTTCTCCACCTGGACGACCAGTTCCTGGCCTTCCTTCAGCAGCTCGCGGATGTTCGACTTGTTCGGGTCCAGGCCCGGCGTGAAGTACTCGCGGGCGATTTCCTTGATCGGCAGGAAGCCGTGGCGCTCGGCGCCGTACTCGATGAAGCAGGCCTCAAGGGAGGCTTCGACGCGCGTGATGCGGCCCTTGTAGATGTTGGACTTTTTCTGTTCGCGGGAGGGGATCTCGATGTCAAGGTCGTACAGGGTCTGGCCATCGACGATGGCCACGCGCAACTCTTCACGCTGAGTTGCGTTGATCAACATGCGTTTCATTGTGTTGTTTTCCTTCAACTTGACGCGCGTCGCGTGCCTCGGTGGCGCCGCTTCGGGCGGCCTGCCGGGGATCGCGCCGCTGCAATCAAGCGGCAAAAGTACGACACCATTCCGGGTGCCGGCGATGATTCCTAGGTCACTGCGCTGCGGATCCCCGACGCCATGGAAGCCGATCGGACAAACCGCAATCCGAACCGTTACGATGAAAGGGAGCAGCGACCGGCTGCCCGGGGAAGGCGGCCGGCGCAATCCTCGCCGACGTGACGGAAGGGCCGATCCGATCGATCTGATCGGACACAGGCAAAGCGCCGGCCGAGTATCCTATCGAAGCGGATTTTTTTCAATGCAGACGGTAACTTCCCCCGATGCACCTCAAGGGGTGCGTCAAGTCGAGATCGGTCCGGAACGCGACGGCCAGCGCATCGACAACGCCCTGATGACCCTGCTCAAAGGCGTGCCCAAGAGCATGATCTACCGCATTCTGCGCACGGGTCAGGTGCGCGTGAACGGCAAGCGGGCCAAGCCGGACACCCGTCTCACGGCCGGTGACATGCTGCGGATTCCGCCCGTTCGCGTCGCAGAGCGTCCCGAGACGCAGGCGCCGAGTCGGGGACAGATGGCGTCGGCGGCCGATGCGGTGATCTTCGAGGACAAGCACTTCCTGGTGATCGACAAGCCGACCGGCATGGCCAGTCACGGCGGCAGCGGCGTCAGCCACGGTGCGATCGAGCTGATGCGCGCGGCCCGGCCGAACGATCACATCGAACTGGTGCATCGGCTGGATCGCGATACCAGCGGCGTGCTGGTATTTGCCAAGACCCGCGCCGGACTGACCGGACTGCAGGCGGCTATCCGCGACAGCCAGGTGGTCAAGCAATACCTCTGCCTGATGGTCGGACACCCCTCCAAGGCGCGCTTCGACGTCAACGCCCCGCTGGCCAAGTCGGTGCTTCAGGGTGGTGAACGCATGGTAAGAGTGTCCGATAACGGCAAGCCGTCGCTCACTTTTTTCCGTGAGCTCGAGCAATATCCGGGCGTTCGACTGATGCAGGCGACACTGGGTACGGGGCGCACCCATCAGATTCGCGTCCACGCCGCCCACATCGGTCATCCGCTCGCTGGCGATCCGAAATACGGTGACCGCGAGGCCAACAAGCGGTTTCGCGAGCTGGGGCTGCAGCGCCTGTTTTTGCACGCCTCGCACATGAGTTTCGAGCTGGACGGGCGCTCGTACAGCTTCTCCACTCCGCTGCCAGACGACTTGAGCAGTTTCCTCGACAAGTTTGGTTCTAAAGGAAAAAGCGCGCGCTGACCTCAAGCGAACGCAGCCCGCTGCCGACCAGGCCAGCGCCCACCAGCAGCGCGCACGAGGCGTGGGCGAGGGCGACTGGCAGAATGGCCCGTTGCCGGACAAAACAGGCCGCCCACCAGAGTTCGGCCAGAAAGCACAGCTGCATCAACGCTCCGTTGGGTACGTGCATGAGGGCAAACAGCAGCGCGGCGCCAAACACGGCCCACGGCGTCGGCAACAGTCTGGCCAGTTGGCCCAGCGCAAAGCCCAGAATCAGCCACTGCTGCAGCGCCGCCCAGCCAAGATAGACCAGCGCACGGCGCGCCGGCACCGCGTCCAGCGCGTGGCCCCATACCCAGCACACCAGCGCGGTGACAGGCAGCAGGGCGAGCGGCCACCACCATGCAGCACAGCGCCAGTCGCCGATCCATTGCCAGCTTGGCGCCTGGTTGCGTTGGGTATGGAAGACAAAAGCCAGCGCCGCGGCGAGGACCAGCATGCCGGCCGCCGGGGGCCGCTGGCCCCATTGCAGACCGGCGATGAGGATCAGCGGGCCGAGCAGGCCCGCGAGCAGGTTCAGCCAGGCGGGGCGCGGGCGCAGCGAAAGCACGAGCAGGGCCAGTCCGTACGCCGCGGCCGCCGTCCATGCCAGCCAATGTGGGAGAGCCGACGCCTCCTGTTGTCCCGCCAGTGATGTTCCGTCGACCACCGTGATCGCGGCTGGTCGCAACGCCGTCACCTCGTCGCGTCGCGCCAGCATCTGCTCGGCGCTCGCCGACGCATTCACTCGAACCACCGGAACGGCCGCGGCATGGGCAGACCGCAGGCCGGAAGCATCCGGGGGCTCCACAGGCGACGGAACGAGGCTGCGCGGATCGACGGCCGTCAGCGCGGCTGAGCTCAACACGAACGCGCTGCCTTTCGCCATGCCGATCCGCAGCCGAAGCAGGCCGGCGTTGGCCGGGAGGGCGCAGTGGGCTGGGCCGGACGGACCGAGTTTGCGCAAGTCGAGCGTGAGATGAGCCCCGTCCCAGCGGACTGGCGCCGAGGTGCAGGCGTCCGACCCGGCCGCCTGCCAGATTACCGAGAGCATGAGCGGCGAGCCGCCGTGTCGATCGAGCTGGAGCAGGGGCCAATGCTCGAGGTCCAGCCCGCGCTCGATCGGGAGGCCGAGTTCGAACGGCGTGCCGTCGAGGCTGCTGACACGCAGGCCATCGGCCACCGGACGGACCTCGGCTGCGCCAAAAGCCCGCCCGGCGATGAGGTCATCCGGGCGGGAAAACGTCCATTGCCACAGCGGCTCACCGGCACGCAGGATGGCCAACTCGCTGCGCGCCTGCTGCCCCAGGTAGTGCGCCGTGAGCGCCGATGCGAGGGCGCGACACCCAAGCAGCGCGATGACTGTCGCCAGCAGCCAGCCGGCCTTGACGGCAACCGCGCGGACGGACACCAAGCTCAACGCGCGAGCAGCGCTTCGACCCTGGCGGCGCAGATGAAATCGTTGCGCGAGAGACCGCCCACGTCATGGGTCGACCAAAGCACCCGGCAATGGCCGTAGCCGGCTTCAAGGTCGGGATGGTGGTCCTGCTGGTTCGCCATGAAGCCCACGGCATTGATGAAGCCAAGCGTGCGGTGGAAATCCTCGAACCGGAAATCCCGGGCGATCGCCTTGCCGTCGGAAACCGCGGACCAGCCTGGCAGCACCGCCAACAGTTGTGTGACCTCTGCGGCACTCAGCGCGTGTTCGCTGCCCTTGCGCGGCACACACTGCTCGCTGGCCAGTTGCGTCAAAGTCATGCGTATCTCCGGTGGGTTGGCGGGAGGGATGCGAAGGGTCGGAGCTGCGACGGCAAAAGTCAAAGCGAGCAGGGCGGCCTAAACAGTACTAAAATGGTGCTGTTTCGATGGGCCGCCGTCATTCGCGACTCATCACGCCACTTCCGGAGTTCCCATGATCGATATTTCCGAACGCGCCCAGCAGCACTTTCTCAAGCTTCTCGCTCAGCAGGGCGGCGATCAGCTGGGCATCTTCCTGCGCGTGGTGGAAGCCGGTACTCCTGCGGCCAACTGCGAGCTGGAGTTCTGCGAACGCACGGACCTGACGGGCACCGAGTGGACGATTGAATGCGCCGGATTCCAGTTCTACGTCGAAGGCACCAGTGCACGCTGGCTGGATGGTGCCAGCATTGATTATGAGCCCAACCTCACCGGTGGCCAGCTCAATATCCGCGCGCCCGGCATCAAGGGCAAGCAGCCGGGCGCCGACGCCGGTCTGATCGAGCGGGTGCAGTACGTGCTGGAGTCCGAGATCAACCCCAGGCTTGCCTCGCATGGCGGCCGGGTAAGCCTGCGTGAGATCGATGCCGACGGCGTGGTGATGCTGCAGTTCGGCGGTGGTTGCCACGGCTGCGGCATGGTGGACGTGACGCTCAAGCAGGGTGTGGAGAAAACCTTGCGCGAGCGCGTGCCGGAAATCACCGCGGTGCGTGACGCCACCGATCACGCCAGCGGAGCCACGCCGTATTACGAGGGCAAGCGTGGCGCCTCTGCGATGGGCTGAGGTTGCGCCGTTGCGGCATGAAAAAAGCCCGCTTGCGCGGGCTTTTTTCTACAAGGCCAGGCGATGGCGATTTACTGGTCGCCCTGGATGTGCCCGTCAAGCGTGCTCAGCTTGGTCGGCAGGCTTGAGAAATATGCGGCGACGTCCTCGATGTCCTGATCGGACAGCGTGGCGGCAAAGCCCTTCATGATGGCGTTGTTGCGGCCGCCGTTCTTGTACTCGTGCAGCGCCTGCTGCAGGTACTCGTTGTACTGGCCGGCGAGGCGGGGATACTGCGGATCGACGGCGTTGCCGTCGGCGCCGTGGCAGGCAAAGCAGACCGCAGCCTTGGTCTTGCCGGCCTCGGGATTGCCCGTGGCCAACAGCGAGGTGGACGCGAACGCCAGTGCGGCGAACGAAAGCAGGGTGAACGCACGGGTCATGCGGAATCCTCTGTACGGCTTACTTGGCAAGACTGGAAAGGTAGGCAGCAATGTCCTGGATGTCCTTGTCGGACAGACTCTGCGCCTGCGCCATCATCGTCGGGTGGGTGCGCTCGCCGCTCTGGTAGCCGTGCAGCGCATTGATGATGTACTGCTCGTTCTGGCCGGCAATGCGCGGCACCGGATAGTTCGGATAGGCGTTGGCATAACCTTCCACGCCGTGGCAACCGTTGCAGGTGTAGACCAGCGTGCGTCCGGCGGCCTTGTCGCCTTCGGCGTGGACGCTGCCGACAGAGAAAATGGCGGCGGCCGCGGCGAGGCCGAGCAGTTGCAGTCGAGTCATTGAATTCTTTCCCACGATTCCGGACGGTTCAGGGCCACAAAGTCCCGGAAGTATAGTCGTTGGCCGCGAGCAGCGACAACCGCGCCACAACGTGGCGGCGCGCCGCAGCGGCTGCGACCGCGCGGCAGGTTCTTGCGCTCAGAACACGCTCTTGATGATCTGGATGCCGGCGCTGTACTCGCCGATCAGTGTGCCGATGCTCACCAGGAAGAAATTGAGCAGCGTGCGTGCCACCCGGTTTTTCCACCAGCCGCTCCAGTGGCTCACCTGGTCGCGCAAGGTCTCGAAATCGATCACGCGCGGCTTGCGCACCCACGCCTCGGCTATCGCGCTGATGCCGCCGGCGGGAATGCCCGGCCGGAACGGCTTGATCGGTGCGGCGACGAACGCTGCCGCGATGCTCAGCGGATGCCCGCCGGCCAAAAGCGCGCCCAGCGCGGCGAAGCCCCCGGTGAACAGGATCCAGTTGATCAGCACCTGTGTGCCGAGCGCGGTGTTGCGATGAAACGCGTAGGCGATCAGTGCGAACACGGCGATCACCAGCCCGACGGCCAGCCACTTCGGCCAGCGCGCCTTGGGAGGCGTTCGTGCGAGCGTGGCGGCGGTGGTGGCCGGGTCGTCCTGGCCATCGCGCAGCTGGGCCGCCAATCCCGCGAGGTGGCCTGCGCCGATCACCACCAGCACGCGCCGCTGCTGTGCCGTTGAACTGCGCGCGGCTTCCTCGCGCAGTCGCGCGGCCATGTAGGCGTCGCGTTCCGCGATCAGGCTGCGGTACAACGGCTCGGACTGGCTGGCGAATTCGCTGAAGGCGCTTTCCAGCAGGTCGCTCTGCTTGAGCTTCTCGATCTCGTGCTCGGCGATGTCCTCGCGGTCGAATACGCTCGCCAGCAGGCCGCCGAGCAGGCCGAACCGCTGCCAGAAGCCGACGCTGCGCCACGCGCGCTTGAGCGTGGTGCCGACGTCGCGATCGACCAGCCACAGCGGCGTGCCGCGGGACTCGGCGCCGTCCATCGCCGCCTTCATCTCGGCACCGGGCTGGATGCCGTACTGGTCGGCCAGCCGCTGCTGGAACGAGGACAGCACCAGGCTCGCCGCCACCATGCCGGCCTTGCCCTGGCGAATCACCTGGAACAGATCGGTCTGCCGGAACGCATCCGGATCGCGCATGCCCTGGGCGCGGCTCTCGCACAGCTCGATCGCCACGGCGTCGAAGCGCTCGTGGGCGAGCATGGCGTTGACCGCATCCACGCTGGCGCGCGAGACGTGCGCCGTGCCCAGCAGCACGTAGTCAACCCCGTCGCGCTGCACATGCTCGATCGGCTGGCCATGCAGCGCCGCCGGGAGGTCCTGGCGCAGGGCGTCGGAGGGAATCGCGTCAACACTCATGCGAGGGGAAGATCCATCAAGGGGAATGCCAAGCATGGGGACCGTGCGTCGCCGCGACAAGCCGGACCGCCAGTACGGTTCAGCCTGGTCGGGCGGCTCAGTCGCGAAAACGCTTGAGCAGATCGCCGTACGCATCGATGCGGCGATCGCGCAGGAACGGCCAGATGCGTCGCACGTGCTCGCTGCGCGCCATGTCGATGTCGACCATGAGCAATTCACGCGCGTCGGTGCCCGCGCGGGCGAGAAATTCACCCTGCGGCCCGGCTACGAAGCTGGTGCCCCAGAATTGGATGCCCGCGCCCACGCCCGACGGATCGGCCTCGTAGCCGGTGCGGTTGCAGGCCAGCAGCGGCAGGCCGTTGGCCACCGCGTGACCGCGCTGCACGGTGACCCACGCCTCGCGCTGGCGGTCTTTCTCATCCTGCGCGTCGTTCGGGTCCCAGCCGATCGCGGTGGGGTAGAGCAGCAGGTCGGCGCCGGCCAGCGCCATCAGGCGCGCCGCTTCCGGATACCACTGGTCCCAGCACACCAGCACGCCGAGGCGGCCGACCGAGGTGTCGATCGGCTCGAAGCCAAGGTCGCCGGGCGTGAAGTAGAACTTCTCGTAGAACGCCGGATCGTCCGGAATGTGCATCTTGCGGTACTTGCCGGCGATCGCCGCCGAGCGATCGAATACCACCGCGGTGTTGTGGTACAGCCCGGTGGCGCGCTTCTCGAACAGCGAGGCGACCACCACCAGCTTGAGCTCCTCGGCGAGCTGGCCGATGCGCGCGGTGCTGTGCCCGGGGATCGTCTCGGCCAGGTCGAACTCGTCCACCGACTCGCGCTGGCAGAAGTACGGCCCGTTGTGCAGTTCCTGCAGCAGCACCAGCTCCGCGCCGGCGGCGGCCGCCTCGCGCAGGCCGGCCTCGATCGCGTCGAGGTTGGCGTCGCGGCTGCCGCGATGGGTTTCCTGCAGCAGGGCCACTTTGAGGATCTTGCGCGTCATGTCGGGAATCCTGTGTCTTGAAGCGTTGCGACCAGCGGCTCAGCCGACCAGGCCGGCCGGCAGCTGCATGGTGATGCAGTGCAGGCTGCCGTTCTGCCAGATCAGCGGGCGGCACGGCACCTGCACCACCTCGCGGCCCGGATGGGCCTCGCCGATGATGCGCGCGGCTAAGGCGTCCGCGGCGTCGCCGTAGGCCGGCACCAGCACGGCACCGTTGACGATCAGATAGTTCGCGTACGACGCCGCCAAGCGGCGGCCTTCGTCGATGATCGGCCTGGCCCACGGCAGCGGGTGGAGCGTGTACGGCTTGCCATCCATGGTGCGCAGCGCGGCCAGTTCATCGGCCATGCGCCGGAGCTCGTCAAAGTGGGGGTCGCTGGCGTCGTCGCAAGCCTGGAACACGATGCGATCGCCTGGAGCGAAGCGGGCGAGGGTGTCGATGTGTGCGTCGGTGTCGTCGCCTTCGAGGTAGCCGAAGTCCAGCCACAGGATGCGCGAGGCGTGCAGGCTGTCGCGCAGGATCGCGCTCATCTCATCGCGCGACTGCTCCGGATGGCGCTGGGTGAGGCAGCGCCAGGTGGTGAGCACGGTGCC
>DASUJJ010000279.1:0-8778 GCA_036279335.1 Dyella sp. | reverse complement strand
GTTGCCGGTGGTGAGCAGTTTTTCGCCGTAGAAGATCGAGTTGGCGCCGGCGAAGAAGCACAGCGCTTGCACCGCGTCGTCCATCGCCTGGCGGCCGGCGGACAGGCGCACCATCGAGGCCGGCATCAGCAAGCGGGCCACGGCGATCGTGCGCACGAACTCGAACGGGTCCAGCGCCTCGGTGCCATGCAGCGGCGTGCCCTCCACCTGCACCAGCTGGTTGATCGGCACGGACTGCGGATGCTCGGGCAGGTTGGCCAGGGTCTGCAGAAGGCCGGCGCGCTGGCCGCGCGTCTCGCCCATGCCGACGATGCCGCCACAGCAGGTCTTCAGGCCGACCTCACGCACGTGTTCGAGCGTGTCGAGGCGATCCTGGTATCCGCGGGTGTGGATCACCTCGCCGTAGAACTCCGGCGCGGTGTCGAGGTTGTGGTTGTAGAAGTCCAGCCCCGCGCCTTTCAGCGTGGCGGCCTGTTCGCCGGTCAGCATGCCCAGCGTGGCGCAGGTTTCCAAGCCGAGGCCTTTCACCGCGGCGACGATCTCGGCGACCTTGGCCACGTCGCGGTCCTTCGGGCTGCGCCACGCCGCGCCCATGCAGAAGCGGCTGGCGCCGGCGGCCTTGGCCGCCTGCGCGCGGGCCAGCACGGCGTCCACGCTCATCAGTTTCTCGGCCTGCACGCCAGTCGAGTAGCGCGCCGCCTGCGGGCAGTAGGCGCAATCCTCGGGGCAGCCGCCGGTCTTGATCGAGAGCAGGGTGGACACCTGCACCGCGTTGGGGTCGTGATGCTCGCGGTGCACGCTGTGCGCGCGGTGCAGCAGCTCGTTGAACGGCAGCGCGAACAGCGCGGCGACTTCCTCGCGCGTCCAGTCGTGGCGCAGGGCGGATGCGGACATGTGGGGCGACTCCTTCAAGCAGGGCGCGAGTGTGGGAGCCGCCTCTGGCGGCTGTCAACTCGATGCGTTGACGTATGGTTGACGAGCGGCGCGCCTGCGTTCGCTACCATCGGCCTACCTTTCAGGAGAGAACCGCCGATGAGCGCAGGACAGGGCAGCAGTGGCAACGTGATCGCCGCGGTGTGCAGTTTTTTCATCCCCGGCCTGGGCCAGCTGGTGCAGGGACGCCTGCTCAAGGCGATCGTGATGTTCGTGCTGGCCGGCGTGCTGTGGATCTTCCTGCTCGGCTGGCTCGTCCACCTGTGGTCGATCCTCGACGCGGCGCTGTTCAAGCCGAACAACTGACATCCGTGATGCCGCGCATGGATGCGCTCCGCTCCCGCCTCACCGACGTCGGCCACTGGCTGCTGCCGCCGCGCTGCCTGCTGTGCGGCGATGCCGGCCATGAGGGCCTGGACCTGTGCCGCGACTGCGCCGCCGAGCTGCCGCGCAACGCGAGCTGCTGCGCGCGCTGCGCCCTGCCGTTGCCGCTGCCGGCGGCGCTGTGCGGCCGCTGCCAGCGCCATCCGCCGCCGTGGGATGCGGCATGGGCGCCGTTCCGCTACGGCTGGCCGCTGGACCGGCTGGAGGCGCGCTTCAAGTTTGGTCACGATCTCGCCGCGGGCCGTTCGCTGGTGGCGCTGTGGCGTGGCCAGCCACGCCCGCTCGCGCTACCCGGGATGGTCGTGCCGGTGCCGCTGCATCGCGCGCGGCTGCGCCAGCGCGGTTACAACCAGGCGCTGGAGCTGGCCCGTCCGCTGGGGCGTGCGCTCGGCGTGCCGCTGCGCCACGACCTGCTGATTCGCACCAAGGCCACCGCCGCGCAGAGCGAGCTGGATGCGCCCACGCGCCGGCGCAACGTGCGCGGCGCGTTCATCGTGCGTGCCGAGGCACCCTTGCCCGCGCACGTGGCCGTGCTCGACGACGTCATGACCACCGGCGCCACCCTGGCCGAGTGCGCGCGCGTGCTCAGGCGCGCCGGCGTGGCGCGGGTCGACGTGTGGGCACTGGCGCGGGCGCCTTCATCGCGGCGATAGCTGGGCAGGGCGGTTCCAAGTTTGGGCATCTCTGCGTGGCCAGCACGGGCCGCGCCGACCCGCTCAATGCGCGCGTCGCCACAGCCACCACGCGCCCCATGCCAGCGCCAGCATCCACAGCAGCACGATGACCACCGCGGCCGTGCGGCTGGTGGGCTTCCCCTGCACCGCCCGCACGCGCCGTCGCGCATCGAGCAGCAGCGGTCGCGGCGCCAGGCGCAGGATCAGCGCCACCCCCAGCGGCACGATCAGCAGATCGTCCAGGTAGCCCAGCACGGGAATGAAGTCGGGGATCAGGTCGATCGGGCTCAGCGCATAGGCCGCCACGGCGAGCGCCAGCAGGCGCAGCGGCGTGGACAGGCGCCGATCGCGGGCGAGGAAATACACGGTCAGCGTTTGCCGCTTGAACCGACGGGCCCAGCGCCGCAGCGCGGCGATCACCTGAGCGCCAGCGCCAGCACGATGCCCGCCCACAGCGTGAGGCCGAGCCAGTTGTTGTGGCGGAACGCGGCGAGGCAGGCGTCGCGATCGCGCCGGCGGATGCGCCAGAGCTGGTAGCCGAACAGCGCCACGCTGGCGGCCAGCGCCAGCCAGTACGGCCAGCCCAGCTGCGCGCGCTGGCCGACGAACAGCATCGCCAGTTCGAAGGTGGCCATCAGCATCGCGAGGATCGGCAGGTCGGCGTCGCCGAACAGGATCGCGGTGGACTTGGCGCCGGCCTTGAGGTCGTCCTCGCGGTCGACCATCGCGTACTCGGTGTCGTACACCACCGACCAGATCACGTTGCCCAGGAACAGCAGCCAGCCCAGCGGCGGCACGCTGTTCGTCACCGCCGCGAACGCCATCGGGATCGCCCAGCCGAACGCCGCCCCCAACACCACCTGCGGCATGTAGGTATAGCGCTTGGTGAACGGATACAGCGCCGCCAGCGCCGCGCCGGCGAACGACAGCTTGATGGTCAGCGCGTTGGTGAACAGCACCAGCACGAAGGCCAGCGCCAGCAACGCGCCGAACACCATCAGCGCCTCGCGCGGCGTCACCCGCCCGCTGGCGATCGGTCGCCCGGCGGTGCGCGCCACCTGCGGGTCGAGCTTGCGGTCGGCGTAGTCGTTGATGGCGCAGCCGGCCGCGCGCATGGCGAACACGCCCAGGGTGAAGATCACCAGCGCGGACCACGGCGGAAAGTCGCCCGCCGCCAGCCACAGCGCCCACCAGGTCGGCCACAGCAGCAGCAGCGCGCCCACCGGGCGATCCATGCGGGTGAGCACCAGATAATCGCGCGCCTTCTCGCGGACGTGCGGCGGCAGCGGCGCGAGCAGGCGGTCGAGCACGCGGGTGGCGCGCTGGGAGGCGTCGGCCGGTCGCACCGGCTTGCGGCCCGCCGCGGCAGTCGGCCGCGGTCGGGCAGGGGCCGGCGGAGCGGGGCGGCGGGGGCGTTTGCGCGAAGTGGGGGCCATCGCCGAAGTTTATCGCGCCCTCCGCGGCGGTTTGGCGACCGCCCGCTCAAGTCGCTGCAGTGCGCGTCGATACAACGTGTGACGGCATGGCTACCTGTCACGCCATGCGCTGGCGCGCCCGCCGCACCTTTCCTGATGCCGAGAACACCGTGTCCCGCGAAACCGCCGCCGTCGCCGATACTCCGCCGCTGCTCTTCGCCGGGTTCACCGGTGGGGCCGGTCACGCCGCGGCCCCGCAGCAGCGCGTGCTCGATTCGGTGGTGCAATTCACCCACCACCGCGACGTCGACGCGCTCGATCACAGCCTCGCCCTGTCGCTGGCGGAGCTGGCCGATGCGCACGTGGTCACGCTGTACAAGCGCGCCGGCGAGCGTGGCGATCCGGACGAGTGCGTCGTGCGCTGCGCGCGCAATGAGCTGGGTCGTTACAGCGTGGTGTCGCTGCCGCAGGCAAGCGATGCAGACAGCGAGGCCATGCTGCGCCAGGGCGAGCGCGACGGCGGCTGCGTGCGCTTGCGCGATGGCCACCACGGCATGCTGGTGCCGATCCGCCGCGAGGGCCGCGTGATCGGCGCACTGATGCTCGAAGCCGCGCATCCGCTCGATCCGCTGCGCCCGCTGGTGGAAGGCTTTGCACGCATCTATTCCAACTACATCGGCCTGCTTCACGAGAGCGAGCGCGACAAGCTCACCGGCCTGTACAACCGGCGCACGTTCGAGCGGCTCATGCAGCGCCGGGGAGCGGCAACCGGGCGCGATGATCCGCGCGGCCTTCCCTGCCAGCGCTGGCTGGCGATCCTCGACATCGACCATTTCAAGCGCATCAACGACAACTGGGGCCACCTGTACGGCGACGAGGTGATCCTGGTGATTGCGCAGCAGATGCGCGCCAGCTTCCGCCAGGGCGACGGCCTGTTCCGCTTCGGCGGCGAAGAGTTTCTGGTGCTGCTGGAGGCCGCCGACGAGACCTGTGCCGGCACGACGCTGGAGCGCTTTCGCCAGCGCGTGCAGGAGCACGTGTTTCCGCAGGTCGGCCAGGTCACCGTGAGCGTCGGTTACGCCGCGCTGGGCGAGCAGGACTACCCCGCCACCGTACTCGACCGCGCCGACAAGGCGCTGTACTTCGCCAAGAACCACGGCCGCAACCGGGTCTTCGGCTACGAGGCGCTGCGCGCCCGCGGCGCGCTGGAGGCCAGCGTCGGCCCGGGCAGCGTGGACCTGTTCTAGCGGTCAGGCCTCAGCGGATCGTCCTCGTGCGGGGGCGCCGGATCGGCTTCGCGTTCGGGGTGGCCGTGGCCGGGGTTCTGCACTTCCGGCAGCGGCGGCGACTTGCCCGGTTCGGCAAAGGGCGGCTGCGGGCTGGTGGGGTTGACGGGCATCGCGGGGCCTCCTTTCGTAAACCGCGGGCTACCGTGCCGCAGCCTGCGTCAACGCGATGCGGGCGCACGGTGAGCGTGGCGTGTCCGCCCGGGGCCAGCGACCGGAGCGACGCCGCGCGCCGATCGCCCGACCGTCGGCGCACCCAGCAACAGCCGATAGGCCGGGTTGGCGCTCTCGTCGCGGTGCGGATAGCCCAGCGTGGCCAGGAAGCGCGCGAACAACGCGCGCTCGGCCGGCGGCACCTGCAGGCCGACCAGGATCTGGCCGTGGTCGGCGCCCTGGTTGCGGTAGTGGAACAGGCTGACGTTCCAGTCCGGGTGCAGCTGCGCCAGGAAGCGCAGCAGCGCGCCGGGGCGCTCGGGGAAGTCGAAGCGGTACAGCCGTTCGTCCTGCGCCAGCGGCGAGCGGCCGCCGACCATGTGCCTGAGGTGCAGCTTGGCCACCTCGTCGTCGCTGAGATCGAGCACGCCGAAGCCCTGCGCCTCGAACGCGCGGGCCAGCGCGCGGCTCTCCGCGCGCCCGCCGGTGCGCACACCGACGAACAGGTGCGCCTCGTGGGTGTCGCCGATGCGGTAGTTGAACTCGGTCAGGCTGTGCCCGCCCAGCAGCTCGCAGAAGCGGCGGAAGCTGCCGCGCTCCTCCGGGATCGTCACGGCAAACAGCGCCTCGCGCTGCTCGCCGACCCCGGCGCGCTCGGCGACGAAGCCGAGCCGGTCGAAATTCATGTTGGCGCCGGAACACACCGCCACCAGCGTCTGGTCCTTGAGGCCGCGCGCGGCGGCGTACTGCTTCAGGCCGGCGATCGCCAGCGCGCCGGAAGGCTCCGGCACGGTGCGAGTGTCGGTGAACACGTCCTTGATCGCCGCGCAGATCGCGTCGGTGTCGACGCAGATCATCTCGTCCACGTACTGGCGGCAGAGCGCGAAGGTGAGCGCGCCCACCTGCTTCACCGCGGTGCCGTCGGCGAACAGGCCGACCTCGTCCAGCAGCACCCGCTCACCGGCAGCCAGCGAGCGCGTCATCGCGTTCGCCGCCGTGCTCTGCACGCCGATCACCTTCACTTCCGGCCGCACCGCCTTAACGAAGGCGGCGACGCCGGCAAGCAGGCCGCCGCCGCCCACCGGCACGAAGATCGCGTGCAGCGGACCGGCATGCTGGCGCAGGATCTCCATGCCCACCGTCCCCTGGCCGGCGATCACGTCCGGGTCGTCGAACGGATGCACCAGGGTGTAGCCGTGTTCGGTCTGAAGTCGTGCCGCCTCAGCCTGCGCGTCGCTGTAGGAGTCGCCGGCCAGCACCACGTCGACCGCCGCGCCGCCGATCGTGCGCACCGCGTCCACCGTCACCTGCGGCGCGGTCTGCGGCATCACGATGGTGGCGCGCACGCCCAGCCGCGCCGCAGCCAGCGCCACGCCCTGGGCGTGGTTGCCGGCCGAGGCAGTGATCACGCCGCGCATGTGGGCGGCGGCATCGAGCTGCACCATCTTGTTGTAGGCGCCGCGCAGCTTGAACGAGAACGCCGGCTGGTTGTCCTCGCGCTTGAGCAGCACGGTGTTGCCGAGCCGCCGCGACAGTGCCGGCGCCGGATCGAGCTCGGTTTCGCGCGCCACCTCGTAGACGCGCGCGGTGAGCACGCGGCGCAGCAGGTCGAGCCCGTCGTCGCTCATCGCGTTCACGCGCCCGCCGCCGGATCCGACGCTAGCGCCACCGGCCCCGGCAGTTCCACCGCCTCGATCACGTCGACCAGCTTGCGCGCCTGCTTGAGGATCTGGTCGATCGAATCCTCGCCGCCGTGGGTCACCACGATCAGCCTTGAGACCTCGATGTCCGTTGTCGGCGCCACGTTGAGCGAGTCGATGTTGTAGCCGCGCGAGGAGAACAGGCCCGCCACGCGCACCAGCGCGCCGGATTCGTTCTGCAGGAGGATCGAGAGGGTGTGTTTCATGGGTGATCCGTGAACTTTTTGCGGTGATCCCGGTGGTGATCGGGACGTATTTCCTTGCCCGATGCCCCCGAAGGCACTGGATCCCAGCGTGCGCTGGGATGACGGGAATGAGAGCTCACGGTGCATCTGTGCACGTCTCGCTGGCGAAACTCCTCGCTCGTCATTCCGGCGAATGCCGGGATCCAGCGTCTTTGCTTCAGACGAGGCCGGCCTCCTAGAACATGTCCGCCGGCGAACCGTCCGCCGCTTCCGGCCGCGTGCGCGAGGCGATGTGCTCGCCGGTGATCATCTGCGCGTAGGTCATGCCGGGGCCGACCATCGGGTAGACGCCGGCGTCCGGGTCGATGATCACCTCGAGGAAGGCCGGGCCGTCGAAGGCGAGGAAGTCGGCGACCACGCGCTCGATCTCGGCCGGCTGGTCCAGTCGCTGCGCCCAGGCGAAGCCGTCGGCCTGCGCGGCCTTGACGAAGTCCTTGGTGTGCAGGGTCTTGTCCGACGAGGCGAAGCGGCTCTCGAAGAACAGCTTCTGCCACTGCCGCACCATGCCGTCGCCGGCGTTGTTGAACACCACCACCTTCAGCGGCAGGCCGTAGGTGGTCACCGTCTCCAGCTCGCCGAAGTTCATGCGGATGCTGGCGTCGCCGTCGATGTCGATCACCAGCGCGTCCGGCCGCGCGAACTGCGCGCCGATCGCCGCCGGCAGGCCGAAGCCCATCGTGCCCATCGAGCCGGAAGTGAGCCACTGCCGCGGACCGCGGAAGTCGAAGTACTGCGCGGCCCACATCTGGTGCTGGCCGACGCCGGTGGCAATGATCGCGCGGCCGTCGGTGATGCGGTTGATCGCCTCGATCACCGCGTAGGGCTGGATCAGCGCGCTGCTGCGGTCGTAGTTCATCGCGTGCACGCGCTTGAGCTCGGCCACGTGCGCGTGCCACTCGGCGTAGCGGCGATCGCCCTGCGGGCGAAAGCCCTGCGCCTTGCCGTAGCGGCGCAGCCGGTCCAGCGTGCGCACCATCGGGCCGCAGTGGTGCCATTCGACCGCCTTCACCTTGCCGATCTCGGCCGGGTCGATGTCGACTTGGGCGATGTAGCGCGCGCGCGGGGCGAACTTGCCCGGCACGCCGGCGACGCGGTCGTCGAAGCGGGCGCCCAGCGCCAGCACGAAGTCGCAGTCCTCCACCGCATAGTTGGCGTAGGCGGTGCCGTGCATGCCCAGCATGTGCAGGGCCAGCGGCGTGGTGGTGTCGACCGCGCCGATCCCCATCAGGGTGGTGGTGACCGGCAGGCCGAACGCCTCGGCGAAGGCGCGCAGCGCCTCGGCCGCTTCCGCGGCGATGACGCCGCCGCCGGCGTAGATCAGCGGCCGCTTCGCCTGGCCCAGCGCGCCGAAGAGGGCGGCGCAGTCGGCGTCGGTGAGGTGGGCCTTTTCCACCGCGCGCATCCGTGCCCGGTAACCGGGAATCGCCAGCTGACCCTCGCCCTGGAAGGTCAGCGCGGCGTTCTGCACGTCCTTGGGGATGTCCACCACCACCGGGCCGGGGCGGCCGCTGCGGGCCAGTTCGAAGGCGGTGCGCAGGGTGGGTTCCAGCTTCGCCGGGTCGGTGATCAGGAACACGTGCTTGGCGCAGCCGCTCATGATGCTGCTGATCGGTGCCTCCTGGAACGCGTCGCTGCCGATCGCCGCGGTGGGCACCTGGCCGCAGATCACCACCAGCGGGATCGAGTCGGCCATCGAGTCGCGCACCGGCGTCACCGTGTTGGTGGCGCCGGGGCCGGAGGTGACCACCGCCACGCCGACCTTGCCCGATGCGCGAGCATAGCCGGCAGCCATGAAGCCCGCACCCTGCTCGTTGGCCGGCACGATCAGCGGCATCGGCTCGCGGCCGTCGTCGTGCGGGTGCTCGGCGTTGTAACGGAACACCGCGTCATACACCGGCAGGATGGCGCCGCCGGAGTAGCCGAACAGCACCTCCGCGCCCTCGTCGGCGAGTACCTGCACCACGATCTCGGCGCCGCTCATGGCGCGA
>DASUJJ010000278.1:0-3528 GCA_036279335.1 Dyella sp. | reverse complement strand
GACCCGTCCGGCAACGCACTGGAGTTCAAGGCCTTCGCCGATCCCTCGCGGCTGTTCGCCAAGTAAACCGCGGTGGAAGCCGAAGATCTCAAACGCCTGGTCACCTTGCGCATGCCTTACGGCAAATACCAGGGCCAGCTGATCGGCGACCTGCCCGGCGCCTACCTGGCGTGGTTCGCGCGCAAGGGTTTCCCCGCCGGACAGCTCGGACGGCTGCTGGCGCTGTCGCTGGAGCTGGACCACAACGGCCTGCGCGGGCTGCTCGATCCGCTGCGCTGATCCGCCGCACAAGCAGAAAATCCAGGCAGCTCGTATGCTGCGTGATCGCCCCGAGCGCAGCGCTCGTGCTTGCCCCTTGGCTCAATGTGCTTTCGCAGGTCCTCATGTCTCCCCTCTCGTCCCGATTCGAAGCGGCCGCCGACGCCCTGGCGACCAAGGGCTGGTGCGTGCTGCCACAGCTGCTGCCCGAGGCGGTGACGGCGGCGCTGGCCAGCGAGTGCGCTTCGATGCATGCGGCACGACGGATGACGCCGGCTCGCGTCGGCGTCGAGCACGGCGCCAATCCGCTGCGCGGTGACCACACGCGCTGGTTCGAGATGGACTCGCTCAGCATGGCCCAGCAACCGTTCATGGAAGCGATCGACGTGCTGCAACGCACGCTCAACCAGAGCCTGATGCTCGGCCTGCACGAGGAGCTCGAGGCGCACTACACGGTGTTCGTTCCCGGCACGCGCTACGCGCGCCATCTCGATCGCCTGCGCCACAGCGATGCGCGGGTGGTGTCGGCGGTGTATTACCTCAACGACGCGTGGGATCCGGCCGATGGCGGCGCGCTGCGGCTGTATCTGGACGACGGCCGCACCCAGGACGTGCTGCCGCAGGGCGGCACGCTGGTGCTGTTCATGTCCGACCGCTTCGAGCACGAGGTACTGCCGGCCACGCGCGAGCGCATGAGCATTGCCTGCTGGCTGCGGCGGCGCGAATCCGGCGCGCTGCCGGCTTGAGTCACGAGGTGTGACGCTCAGCTTGCGTCGGCGATCGCGTTGAAACGCGCGGCGATGTAGTCGTCGGTGAAGCTGGTCATGTCCAGGCCGCGGATGAAGCCGCAGTGGCCGCCGTAGCGGGCGATGTCCAGCTCGATATTGGGCGGCAGGCGCAGCTGCTCGAACGCGTTGACCGGAATCACCGGATCGTCACGCGCGGTCATGATGGTGGCGGGAATCTGCATCGCCTGCAGCGCGTCGCCGGCCACCGAATAGCCGTCCAGATACGCTTCGAGCGAATCGAAATCGGTGTGCCGCAGCACCAGCGATTCGGTCAGCCCGCGCAGGTTCTGCTTGAGCTCGGCCAGCTCGAAATACTTGTGATGCGGAAACGCGGCCTGCTTGGTGCGCAGCGAATGGCGCCACTTCTGCATGAAGTAGGCCTGGTAGAACCACGGCGCCTGTTTCTCCAGCGAGAACAGCCCTTCGGCCGGATCGACGATCGGGCAGATCGCCAGCGTGTAGGCCAACGGAATACCGCGTTGCGGCGCTGCCAGCCCGGCGCGCAGCGCGAAGTTGCCGCCCAGCGAAAATCCAGCCAAGGCCATCGGCCGGGTCGGCCAGCGCTCGGCGATGTCGCCCAGCGCATGCACCACCTCGTCGATGCGGCAGGAGTGGAACAGCGCCTCGTTGAGCTGGTGGCTGTCGCCGTGGTCGCGGAAGTTGAGCCGGAACACGTCCCAGCCCTCGGCCAGCAGGCGGCTGCCGGTCTGCAGCACGTAGGTGGAATCGAGGCTGCCCTCCCAGCCGTGGAACAGCACCGCCAGCCCGCGCGAGGGCGCGCCGGTGCGCTGGGCGGTATACGCACCGCTGAGTCGCACGTCCGCCCCACCGCTCACCATCACGGGCTCGGCGCCGTCGAGCACGGTGCGCGCGGCTTTCGGCAGCAGCACGCGACGCACGCCGCTGGAGGACAGCATGGTCTGGATGTGGCCACTGCGCAGCGGCCACGGCGGCTGGAAGTCGCGTCCTTGCGGCAGGGTCATGCGGCGGCCTTGTCCGGTACGGCGTCTTCCAGCGCGGCGGCGATGCGCTCGCGCGACAGCTCGGCCATGCGCCGGCGCGCGTCGGGCGTGGACGGCACCGGGTCGAGGAAATGCACCTCGGCATCCAGCGGCGCGCTGCCGAGCAGGCGCAGGAAGTTGCCCATGAAGCTCTCGTGCTCGCGGAAGCCGGCGTCGATCACGCGACGACCCTGGCGGGCGAAGCGCAGCGCCACCGGCTGCACCGGCACGTCGGCGTCGAGCGCGGCCTGGAAGATGCGCGCGTGGAACACCTTGAGCACGCCGTTGTAGCCGCTGCCGCCCTCGGGAAACACCGCCACCGAGCGGCCGCCGCGCAGGCGCTCCACCATCACCGCCATTACCGAGGCCAGCGAGTGGTTGGAGCCGCGACGATGGAAGATGGTGCCGCCGGTGGCGGCCATCCAGCCGATCAGCGGCCAGCCCGCGATCTCGGCCTTGGCCACGAAGCAGGCGGCGCGCTGGCTGTGCAGCAGCTCAATGTCGATCCACGAGGTGTGGTTGGCGACAAACAGCACCGGATCCGGCAGCGGCCGGCCGATCAGCACCGAGCGCAGCCCGAAGATGCGCATCAGCATGCGCGACCACCAGTTGATCATGCGGTGGGCGAACGGCGCGCGGCCGTTCTTCATCACGCGATGCTGGTTCCAGCTGAGGACCAGCGAGCACAGCAGCACGCCCAGCACGATGTGCCCCAGCAGCAGCGGCACGCGCCACAGGTAGCGGATCGGCTGCCAGGGGGCGCGTTCGGGGGCGGTGACGGTGTCCATGCTCATCAGCCGGTTAGTTTAGCGTTAGTTGCCCGCAACGACATGCGACGCACGGCAGGGGCGGCTGCACCGGTTCAACCGGACAGCTGGCCCAGCGGCAGCGAGGGCGAGCGCTTCACCGTGCGCAGCACAAAGCTGGAATTGACGTCGGCCACGCCCGAGGCGTTGAGCAGGCGGTCGAGCAGGAAGCGCGAGAAGTGCTCCAGGTCGGCCACGTAGACGTGCATCAGGTAATCCATGTCGCCGGTGAGCGCATGACAGGCCACGACTTCTTCCCATTCGCCCACGTGCGCCACGAAACGCTCGATCGCCTCCGCCTCGTGCTTGGCCAGCTGCACCCGCACGAAGGCCTGCAGCCCCAGTCCCACCGCCTGCGGATCGACCTGCGCGGCGTAGCCGCTGATCACCCGCTCGGCCTCCAGCCGCTGTACCCGGCGCAAACAGGCCGACGGCGACAGGCTGACCCGCTCGGCCAGCTCGGCATTGGTGATGCGGCCGTGCGCCTGCAGTTCGGCGAGCAGGCGCAGGTCGGTGCGGTCAAGGGATGTCATGCATGATTCTTCGATATTTCTGGCATCAGTCGGCTGAATATTGCACAGAAAGCCCCGCATTCAGCAACAAAACAAGCTTCGTGCGGCCGCTTGGCCGTATGCTCGTGTATCACGTTCGCAACTTTCGGAGAGCACGCCATGG
>DASUJJ010000277.1:0-4764 GCA_036279335.1 Dyella sp. | reverse complement strand
CGTGGTTCTACGTGGGCGTGGCGGTGATCATCGGCGCGGTATTCATCCATCCGCTGCTGCACCGGAACGATCACAAAACCACGCAACCGGAGCTGCTCGGCACCGCCGAAAGCCACGGCATGGTGGAGTAGGCCGGGCTCGTCCCGCGTCCCCCGTATACTGGCGCGCCCGGCCCGCCGTGATCGCCATGAACTACCGCCACGCCTTCCACGCCGGCAACTTCGCCGACGTTCTCAAGCACACCGTGCTGCTGGCGCTGATCGAGGCGCTGAAGACCAAGCCCACGCCGTTTGCCTACATCGAGACGCACGCCGGCAGCGGCTGCTACGCGCTGGACGGCCGCGAGGCGGGCAAGACCGGCGAGTACAAGGACGGCATCCACCGCCTGCTGTTTCCCGACATGGGCGCCACCGACGCGGCCTCCGCCTCGCTGCCGCCGCTGCTGCGCCGCTGGCTGGACGAGATCCTCGCCCTGCCCGGCAACGAGGATGGCCTGAAGCTCTATCCCGGCTCGCCGCTGCAGGTGGCACGCGGGCTGCGCGAAGGCGACAGCGCGCAGCTGTGCGAACTGCATCCGGAAGAAGCCGCGCGCCTGCGCGAGCTGTTCCACCGCGATGCGCGCGTGCACGTGCATCACCGCAACGGCTACGAAGCGCTCAAGGCGCTGGTGCCGCCGAAGGAAAAGCGCGGCCTGGTGCTGATCGACCCGCCCTACGAGGCGCAGGACGCCGAGTACCGGCTGATCGAGCAGGCGCTGAAGATGGCGATCGAGCGCTGGCCCACTGGCATCTACGCGGTGTGGTATCCGATCAAGCTGCGCAGCCAGGTGCAGCCGTTCCTGCGCGGCCTGCAGCACGGCATCGCCCGGCGCGTGCTGCGCGCCGAGCTGCTGGTGCATCCGGACGATTCGCCGCTGCGGTTGAACGGCTCGGGCATGGTGATCCTCAACGCGCCGTGGAATCTCGACCAGACGCTGCGCGAACCGCTGCGTGCGATGGCGCGGCTGCTCGGCCAGGGCCAGCCGGCCGAGTGGAAGCTGGACTGGCTCGCCAACGACAGCGCCGAGGCGATCGCCGCGGCCGCGCCGCCGCGTCGCCCGCCGCCGCGTTCACACCGACCGCGCTAAGCTCGGTTTGGCCATCCGACCGGGCGTATGCGAGCGCCTCTGGTCGATGAACTATCTGCGCCGTCTTGCCCTGCTGTCTTGTTCTGCCGTCAGTCAAGGAGCCACGCCATGCGCCACCTTCATCGCCCTTTGCTTGCCTCGTTCGCCCTGCTCGCGCTCAGCGCCTGCGCGCCGGCGCCCATCTACAAGGCGGGGCCCGACGCCGTCGCCGCCGTGCCGTTTGAAGTGGCCCGCTCGCCGGAACGCTTTGCCGACGGCAGCGTGATCTGGGGTGGCCGCGTGGTGGGCGTCAACAACCTCGCCGATCGCAGCGAGATCGAGATCCTGGCCTACCCGCTGGATTCCTCGCAGCGGCCGAAAGTGGGTGATACCGGCAACGGACGCTTCATCGCCGTGATCAATGGCTTCGTCGAACCGATGGCCTACCCCGACGGCGCGCTGGTGACGGTGGCCGGCAAGCTCAACGGCAGTCGCGCGGGCAAGGTCGGCGAGGCCGACTACGTGTTTCCGCTGGTCACGGTGAGCCAGGCGCATGCGTGGACGCCCGAAGAGATGCAGTCCGGCCGCAACAAGGTGCATTTCGGTGTGGGCGTGGGTGTCGGCATTCGCTGAAATGCCGGGGCGGCGCAAGTAACTGCGCCGCCGTTACACTGTCTGGCCCGACTCGTGATGGAACGACTGCATGTCCGGCCACGCCAATTCGCTGAAGGCGATCTTTCTCGCCCTTGGCGCCAACTTCGCCATTTTCATCGCCAAGCTGGTCGCCGCCGTGCTCACCGGCTCCGGTGCGATGCTGGCCGAGGCCGTGCATTCGCTGGCCGACTGCGGCAACCAGGGCCTGCTGCTGCTGGGCATCCGCCAGACCAAGCGGCCGCCGTCGGATGAGTTCCCGCTGGGCTGGGGCCGGGCGATGTATTTCTGGTCGTTCCTCGTCGCCATTTTGCTGTTCAGCGTGGGCGGCATGTTTTCGGTCTACGAAGGCGTACACAAGCTCGGCCATCCCGAACCGCTGAAGTGGCCGTGGCTGGCGCTGGGCGTGCTGGTGTTCGGCATCGTGGCCGAAAGCATCTCGATGCGCGGCTGCATGCAGGAGGTCAACAAGGCGCGCGAAGGCCAGCCGCTGTGGACCTGGTTTCGCGAGACGCGCTCCAGCGAGCTGCTGGTGATCTTTGGCGAAGATCTCGCCGCCCTGGTCGGCCTGTGCCTGGCGGCGCTGGCCGTGGGCGCCACCATGCTCACCGGCAACCTGATCTACGACGCGGTGGGCACCTTGGCGATCGGCGTGCTGCTGCTGGTGGTGGCGGTGCTGCTGGCGGTGGAAGTGAAGGCGCTGCTGATCGGCCAGGGCATCGAGCCGCGCCGCCGCGCCGAGCTGCTTACCTTCCTCAAAAGCCGCCCGGAAGTGGCCGAGGTGCTCAACCTGATCACCCTGCAGATGGGCCCGGACGTGATGGTGGCGGTGAAGGCGAAGATGGAACCGGCCCCCTCCGACCGCGGCCTGATCGACGCGATCAACGCGGTGGAAGCCGCCATGAAAGCCGAGTTCGACGACATCCGCTGGAGCTTCTTCGAGCCCGACGTCACCGACTGACGCGGCGGCTCAGCCCTTGCGCTGCAGCAGGTCCCAGCGGTTGCCGTACAGATCCTCGAACACCACCACGGTGGCGTAGACCTCCTCGCGCGGCTCCTCCAGGAAGCGCACGCCGGCCTCTTTCATGCGGCGGTAGTCGCCCCAGAAATCGTCGGTGGCGAGAAACAAAAACACCCGTCCGCCCGCCTGGTGGCCGATGGCGGCGCGCTGCTCCGGCGTCACCGCGCGCGCCAGCAGCAGGCCGGTACCCTGCGAGCCGCGCGGGGCGATCACCACCCAGCGCTTGTCGCCGCCCTGCGGCGTATCCTCACGCAGGTCGAACCCGGCAACCCGGGTGTACCAGTCGATCGCTTCGTCATAGGCGCGGACCAGCACGGTGAGCTGGGCGAGGATCTGGGGCATGGAAGTCCGCCGTGGTCGGTTGCCGCAGCGCGGCGCCGGGCATACGGAAATGGTCGCACAAGCAACCCGGGAAACGGCTCCGTACGAGGCTGTGGCTGGCACCCGGCGAGTCGTGCGGCCGCGCCAACGATTCATGTTGCATCGCAATATATACGGTAAAGTATGGCCATGAACGCCCCGCTTGCCCTGCTCCCCGTCTCCCTCGCCGCCCCCGCCGCGATGCCGCCACGCAGCACGGAGCGCTTTGCTGCGCGCCCGGCCAGCGGCACGCCCGCCAGCCACGGCGAGGCCGTGCGCACGCGCGATGGTCGCAGCCTGTTCCTGCGCGGTATCCGGCCCGACGACGTGGCGGCGCTGCAGCGCTGCTTCACGCGGCTGTCGCCGGAAGACATCCGCCGCCGCTTCCTGCACGCGATGTCCGAGCTGCCCGATCCGATGGCGCATCGCCTGTGCAACATCAACCCGGCGCTGGAAACGGCCTTCGTGCTGATAGACGAGTCGGTGGAACCGGCCGAGATGCGCGGCGTGGGCCGCATCTACATCGACGAGTCGGCCGACAGCGCCGAATTCTCGGTGCTGGTGGAGCACGACTGGAGCCGCCGCGGCCTGGGCGCGCTGCTGATGCAGCGACTGGTCGACGACTGCCGCCGCCGCGGCCTGCACGAGATCTGGGGCTACGTGCTGATGGAAAACCGCCCGATGCTGGAACTGTGCCGGGAGCTCGGCTTCCAGCGCCGCGCCGCCACCGACGAACCCGGCACGGCGCAGATCTCGCTCAAGCTGTGAGCGGCGCCCGCCAAGAGCCGTCGGGGCTGAAGCCCCTCCCACAAGTATCCGGGCCCCAGGCAGTTGTGGGAGCGGCTTCAGCCGCGACATATCCGGGTTGAGGCGACCGGGCAATCGGGGGCTGAAGCCCCTCCCGCAGAAAACCTGAGCCTCACCCCTTGTGGGAGCGACTTCAGTCGCGACGCCCTTCGCTAAAGCAAGCCGTCGGGGCGGAAACCCCTCCCACATGGATGGAGTGGGCAAGAGGGCAGCGAGGCCATCCAGCATGCGGCTCGCGCCACCGCGGCAGATAAGCCCAGGCTGTCCGGCCCGGCGGCATGCTCGCAGTACACTTGCAGGCTTTCCGCGCGCCCTGCGCGTCGACGAGCCACGCGCCAGTCCATGCCCGCTTCCAGCCCCACGATCACGCATCCGCCGCTTCCCACCACGCCGCGCCAGCGCCGCTTCTGGACGCCGCCGCACGGCTCCGCCCGCGCGCTGCTGATCGCCGAGGCGGCGCGTTCCCACAGCGGCCTGCTGGTGGCGGTGACGCGCGACACCCAGCGCGCCTCGGCGCTGGAGGACGAGCTGCGCATCTTTGCCGGCGATCTGCCGGTGCTGCATTTCCCGGACTGGGAGACCCTGCCCTACGATGTCTTCAGCCCGCACCCGGAGATCATCTCCCAGCGCATCGCCACGCTGTACCGGCTGCCACAGGTAACGCAGGGCGTGCTGGTGGTGCCGGTGGCCACGCTGATGCAGCGCATTGCGCCGCCGTCGCACATCACCGGCTCGGGCCTGATGCTGGCCCGCGGCCAGACACTCGACCTGGCCGCCGAGCAACGCCGGCTGGAGGCGGCCGGCTACCGCAACGTGCAGC
>DASUJJ010000276.1:0-4897 GCA_036279335.1 Dyella sp. | reverse complement strand
GTGGGCCAGGGTACGTCGGTGACGGCGGCCAATGCGGTGGCGCTGGGCCAGGGATCGGCGGCCACTCGCGCCAACACGGTATCGGTGGGCTCGGCGGGCAACGAGCGCCAGCTCGCCAACGTGAAGGCGGGCACGGCGCCTACCGACGCCGCAAATGTCAGTCAGGTGGATGAGGCGCTGGCCACGGCCAAGACCTACTCCGATGCGGGTGACGTGCAAACCCTTAGCGCCGCCAAGGCATACGCGGACCAGAAGTTCCTCGGTGCCGGAGTGACCCAGGACGACTTCAACAGTTTCCGCAACCAGGTTGACGACCAGTTCCGCGCGGTCGATCGCCGGCTGGACCAGGTCGGCGCGATGGGCACGGCGATGGCGCAGATGGCCTTCAGCACGCAGGGCATCAACCAGCCCAACCGGTTGGGCGTGGGTATCGGCGGCTATGGCGACCGCACCGCGCTGGCGGTGGGCTATTCGCGCCAGGTGGGAAGCAACGCCAGCGTGACCTTTGGCGGGGCGGTCAGCGGCAATCAAAGCAGTGCGGGCGTGGGCGTGGGAATCGGCTGGTAGACCCGCGCTTCTGCGTCAAGCGTTACCCGGGCCGGCGCCACAGGGCGCCGGCCTCTTCTTTTTTGTGAACGCTTGTGCGCGCAGCATCGCGTTGGCACGGGTGTGATGTGATAACAATGCCGGTCCTGGTCGATGTAGGGGCATCGACGGTGCGCAATTTCATTGAGACAGTGGAGCGGGGTGGGTGATGTCGGCAGCGATGATCGGGTGGGAGCTTGCCGTGCCGTCGGAGATGCGCGAGCGCGAAGAGGCGGTGTGTGCGCTGCTGGTGTCGCGCGGCGCGCTGAAGGACGGCGACCTGGCGCGCGCCCGTCGTCTGCATGAAGAAGCTCCCGAAGGCACCCTCACCGCGCTGATGGCGCGGCTGGGACTGGTGTCCGAGCGCGATCTGGCGCTGGCCTGGTCCGAACTGCTGGGCGCGCCGCTGGTGTCCACCCGCGAGGCGCCGGATCTGCCGCCGGCCGAGGTGGATATTTCGCCGCGTTTCCTGAAGCAGCAGCACGTGGTGCCGATGCGCCACGGCGACGACGGCCTGGCGTTGATCGTGTCCGACCCGGCCGACCCGTATCCGCTGGAAGCGGTGCAGTTGGCCGCCGGCAAGCCGGTGACGCTGTGCATCGGACTGCGCTCGGAGATCGACGACCTGATCGAGCGTTACTACGGCCAAGGGCGCTCGGCGATGGGCTCGATCGTGGAAAACATGGACGGCAGCAACGCCGAGGAGGAAGACGTCGAGCATCTGCGCGACCTCGCCTCGGAGGCGCCGGTGATCCGCCTGGTCAATTTGATCCTGCAGCGCGCGGTGGAGCAGCGCGCCTCGGACGTGCACATCGAGCCGTTCGAGAACCGGCTCAAGGTGCGCTATCGCATCGACGGCGTGCTGCACGAGGTGGAGGCGCCGCCGTCGTCGTCGACCGCGGCGGTGATCTCGCGCGTGAAGATCATGGCCAAGCTCAACATCGCCGAACGCCGGCTGCCGCAGGACGGGCGCATCCAGCTGCGCGTGCAGGGCAAGGAGCTGGACCTGCGCGTGTCCACCGTGCCCACCGCGTTCGGCGAGTCGGTGGTGATGCGCATCCTCGACCGCGAATCGGTGGTGTTCGACTTCGCCTCGCTGGGCTTCACCAAGCACTTCCAGCAGCGCTTTGTCGACGTGCTGCAGCGACCGCACGGCATTTTGCTGGTCACCGGCCCCACCGGTTCGGGCAAGACCACCACGCTGTACACCGCGTTGAGCCAGATCAATACGCCCGACGTGAAGATCATCACCGTGGAAGACCCGGTCGAGTACCAGCTCGAGGGCATCAACCAGATCCAGGTGAAGCCGCAGATCGGGCTGGATTTCTCCGGCGCCTTGCGTTCGATCATGCGCCAGGATCCGGACGTGATCATGATCGGCGAGATGCGCGACCTGGAAACCTGCCGCATCGCCATCCAGTCGGCCCTCACCGGCCACCTGGTGCTGTCCACGCTGCACACCAACTCCGCTTCCGGCGGCGTCACCCGCCTGCTCGACATGGGCGTGGAGGATTACCTGCTCGGCTCCACCGTCAATGGCATCCTGGCACAGCGGCTGGTGCGCCGGCTCGATCCGGAAACGGCGATTCCCTACGAACCCTCGCCCGAGGTGATCGCCGAGTTCGAGTTGGAGAAATACACCAGCGAACGGCCGATCCGGCTGTGGAAACCGGGCAGCAGCACGGCCAACCCCACCGGCTACCGCGGTCGCCGCGCGATCATGGAATTCCTGGTGATGACCGACCCGCTGCGCCGCATGATCATGCAGCGCGCCGATGCCGGCGAGATCGAGCGCACCGCGCGCGCCGAGGGCATGCGCACCATGTACGAGGACGGCATCGCCAAGGCCGTCGCCGGCGTGACCACGCTGGAGGAGGTGCTGCGTGTCACGCAGGAGGGCTGAGAAGGGTGAATCGGGAATCGGGAACAGGGCGAGCGCGAGGCGGTCCCGTGCGGCGGCCTGCCGGTGCCCTTCCCGATTGACGATTCCCTTTTCCCGCCGGCACGCAGGGCGGGCACCATGACCCAATTCCGTTACCGCGCCGTCAGCGACGCCGGCGATATGCTGCAGGGGCAGATGGAGGCTGCCTCGGTCGAGGATGTGATCGCGCGCCTGCAGGATCAGGGCCACACGCCGCTGGACGCGCAACCGGCCGATGCGCCCGGCGGCGGCAGCGGACTCGGCGCGCTGTTCGCGCGCGGCCCGTTTACCGGCGACCAGCTGGCGCAGTTCACCCATCAGCTGGCCACCCTGCTCGGTGCCGGCCAGCCGCTGGACCGCGCACTGGGCATCCTGCTCGACCTGCCCGAGGGCGAGCGGGCGAAGAAGCTGGTCGAGCGGGTGCGCGACCGCGTGCGCGGCGGCACCACGCTGTCGCAGGCGCTGGACGAGGAGCACGGCGTGTTTCCCAAGCTGTACGTCTCGCTGGTGCGCGCGGGCGAGGCGGGCGGCTCATTGGAGGAAACGCTGCGCCGGCTGGCCGACTACCTCGAGCGCGCGCAGCAGCTGCGCGGCAGCATCGTCAATGCGCTGATCTATCCGGCGTTCCTGCTGGTCGGCGTGCTCGGTTCGCTGGTGCTGCTGCTGGCCTACGTGGTGCCGCAGTTCGTGCCGATCTTCCAGGACATGCAGGTGCCGATTCCGCTGATCACCCGGGTGGTACTCGGGCTCGGCAACGCGATCCAGGCGTGGTGGTGGCTGATCATGCTGCTGCTGGTCGGCGGCGCGTTCGTCTGGCGCGCGCGACTGCGCGATCCGCAGGCGCGGCTGGCGTGGCATGCCAGGCTGCTGGGCATGCGCGTGGTCGGCCCGCTGCTGCTGAAAGTGGAAACGGCGCGTATTGCGCGCACGCTGGGCACGCTGCTGAAGAACGGCGTGCCGCTGCTGTCCTCGCTCACCATCGCGCGGCAGGTCACTTCCAATCGGGCGCTGGACGAAGCGCTGGCCAGCGCTGCCGAGCAGGTCAAGGGCGGCGCGGGCCTGGGCTTTGCGCTGTCGCAGTCGCAGCGTTTCCCGCGGCTGGCCCTGCAGATGGTGCAGGTGGGCGAGGAGGCCGGGCAGCTCGACACCATGCTGCTGAAGGTGGCCGATACCTTCGAACTGGAAAGCAGGCGCGCGATCGATCGCCTGCTGGCCGCGCTGGTGCCCGCGCTGACCATCGTGATGACCGTGCTGGTGGCTTTCATCATGGCGGCGATCCTGCTGCCGCTGCTCAGTCTTACCAGCAATATTCAGTGATGTTCTTACGGGAGTGAATGACATGTTGATTGCTCGGGAATCGGAAATCGGGAATCGGGAATCGGAAAAGCAGCACGCGCAGACGCCAAGCCGGGCGATGCCGCATCGGGAGAAGAGCGAAGGCGCAAGGCGCCGCCCCCATTCCGCATTTCCCATTCCCCATTCCCCGCGCGCCAACGCGCGCGAAAGCGGCTTCACCCTGCTCGAAATGCTCGCCGTGATCGTGCTGATCGGCATCATCGGCGCCGTGGTGGTGACCCAGGTCGGCAAGAACGTCGACAAGGGCAAGTACGGCGCCGGCAAGGCGCAGCTCACCACGCTCGGCCAGAAGGTGGAGAACTACGCGCTGGACAACGGCACGCCACCGCGCCAGCTCGAGGATCTGGTCACCAAGCCGGCCGGCGCGGCCAACTGGCTGGGCCCCTACGCCAAGGGCTCGGACCTGAAGGATCCGTGGGGCCACGCCTTCGGCTACAAGTACCCCGGCGAGCACGGCAGCTTCGACCTGGTGTTCTACGGCCAGGACGGCCAGCCCGGCGGCGACGGCTTCAGCAAGGACCGCGGCAACTGGGAGTAGGCGCTGCCTGCGGCGACGCGACCTGACGTGAACACCCATCACTCCAAGGTTTTCCCCCACGCGGCACGGGTGCGCGGCTTCACCTTGTTCGAAATGCTGGCGGTGATCGTGCTGATCGGCATCGCGGCGGCGGCGGTGTCGATCTCGGTGTCGCAGGGGCTCAAGGGGGCACGCGTGGCCGCGGCCAGTGGCGAGCTCGCTGCCGCGCTGCGCGCCACCCGCGTGCAGGCGATCGTGCAGGGCCGCGAGCAGCACTTCGATGTGGACACCCGTGCCGACAGCTACCGTGGCGCCAATGGCCGCACCGTGCAGCTTCCCGCCGGCCTGGCGCTGGCCGTTACCAGCGCGCGCGAGGACCAGGTGGGCAAGGACATTGGGCGCATCCGCTTCTTTCCGGACGGCAGTTCCACCGGCGGCCACGTGACCCTGCAGCAGGGTCAGCGCCGCTGGCAGATCAACGTGTCGTGGCTGACCGGTGCGGTCAGCGTGGAACAACC
>DASUJJ010000275.1:0-2401 GCA_036279335.1 Dyella sp. | reverse complement strand
CCGGTGGAGTGGGGCAGCTACCGCGTCGAGGTGTACGACCCCGAGACCAAGCTCACCACCGTGTTCCCGTTCTTCGCCGGCTACAGCTGGGACGACGAGAACCTCGGCAAGGAGGCGCGCCCGGACAAGGTGAAGCTGGCGCTGGACAAGGCGCGCTACCGCGCCGGTGACACCATGAAGGTCACCGTCACCCCGCCGCACGACGGCCCCGGCGTGCTGCTGGTCGAGTCCGACCACCTGCTCTACACCAAGAACATCGACGCCAAGGCCGGCGCCACGTTCTCGATCCCCGTCACCAAGGACTGGGAGCGCCACGACGTGTATGTGGTGGCACTGGTGTTCCGCGGCGGCGAGGCGGTGGAACACACCACGCCGGCACGCGCGATGGGTGTGGAATACGTGGCGATGGACCGCAACGACCGCCGCATCCCGCTCACCTTGAAGGCGCCGGCGCTGATGCGCCCGGGCAACCCGCTTGACGTCACTGTGCAGGCCACCGGGCTGGCCGGCAAGCAGGCCTACGTGACGGTGTCGGCGGTGGACCAGGGCGTGATCAACATCACCGACTACGCGGTGCCCGATGCGTGGTCGTGGATGTTCGCCAAGCGCGCACTCGCCACCGAGGCCTACGACCTCTACAGCCGCCTGATCGAGGCGATGGACGGCGACACCGCGCGCCTGCGCTACGGCGGCGACATGAGCGGTGATGCGCTGCCCAAGGCCGCGCGGATCAACCCGAAGGTGCAGATCGTCGACCTGTTCGCCGGCCCGGTCGCCTTCGACGCGCAGGGCAACGCGCAGGTGCACCTGGATGTCCCGGACTTCAACGGCAGCCTGCGGGTGAGCGCGCTGGCCTATACCGACAGCCGCTTCGGCAACGCCGACGGCGCGGTCACGGTGCGCGCGCCGCTAGTGGTGGAGCCGAGCACGCCGCGCGTGATGGCCGGCGGCGACAAGGCGGTGATCAGCCTGGATCTGAAGAACCTCTCCGGCAAGGACGGTGCGGCCAAGGTGCGCGTCACCGGCACCGGCCCCATCCGCATCGAGCACGGCGAGCAGACCCTCGCGCTCAAGGACGGCGCCGGCACCACGCTCACCCTGCCGGTGACCGCCGGTGCCGGTGCGGCGGTGGCGGGCGTCGACATCCACGCCCAGCTCAATGACTACCAGGTCGACCGCCACTTCGAGTTCGCCGTGCGCCCGGCCTGGCCGGAGGTGTTGCGCAACCAGCCGCTGGCGCTGGAGGCCGGCAAGGCGCTGAGCATCGGCAGCGAGCTGCTGGCCGGGCTCATCCCCGACACCGTGCGCGCACGCCTGAGCATGAGCACGCTGCCGCCGTTGCCCTACGGCGCGGCGCTGCGCGACATGCTGCGCTATCCCTACGGCTGCATCGAGCAGACCACCAGCAAGGGCTATGCGGCACTGATCATGGACAGCGCCACGGCCAAGGCGCTCGGCGTGACGCCGATGGACGACGCCGTGCGCAAGGCGGCGGTGGACAGCGCGATGGACCGCATTGCCTCGTTCCAGGCCAGCAACGGCCACTTCAGCTTCTGGGGCGGCACCAGCCCGATCGTCACTTTCACCACGCCGTACGTGGTGGACTTCCTGCTCGACGCCCGCGACGCCGGCTTTGCCGTGCCGCAGGACGTCCTGCAGAAAGCGCTGCAGCGCCTGAGCGACGACCTGCTGGCCGGCGGCCATCCGTACTACGGCTACGAGCAGCACGACCACATGCGCCTGGCGGATGAGGCGTATTCCGGCTTCGTGCTCGCCCGCGTCAACCGCGCGCCGCTGGGCACGCTGCGCGCGATCTTCGACAACGAGCGCAGCAAGCTGGTGGCGCCGCTGCCGCTGGTGCACCTGGGCGTGGCGTTCAAGCTGATGGGCGACAACGAGCGCGCGCAGAAGGCGATCGCCGAGGCGTTCGCCTGGACCAAGGAGCGCCCGTGGTACGTGGGCGATTACGGCTCGGACCTGCGCGACCTCGCGCTGATGGTGGCGCTCACCCACACCTACGGACTGAACAAGCCCGAGTACGACGCCAAGCTGATCGACTGGGCGCGCAACGTGGACAGCCACGTGCGCGAGCGCCAGAAGCAGGATGCGCTGTACCGCTGGTCGTGGTCATACCTGAGCACGCAGGAGCAGTCCGCGATCGCCCGCGTCGCCAAGGCGTTCGGCGCGGGCGAAGCGGCACCGCTCGCCGCCTCGCTGAGCGTGGGCGGCAAGACGGAGGCCTCGCCCGATCGCCGCGTGTGGAGCCGCGACCTGACCGCCGCCGAGCTGAAGTCCGGCGTGAGCCTGCAGTCCACCGGCAGCGCGACCATCTTCGCCACGCTCGACGTCGCCGGTATTACCCAGCAGGCGCCGCCCGCCGACGACAGCCAGATCGACGTGC
>DASUJJ010000274.1:0-2987 GCA_036279335.1 Dyella sp. | reverse complement strand
CCGAGTGCAGCCCTGGCCGGGCCGCAACCGCCGAAGCGTACCCGATCCGAATTCGGCGTGTCGTTGCGCCGCGCCATCGTGCGAGGCCCGGCGCGGGCGATGGGGCCGCTGCCGCCAGCGCTGGGAAGCGCGGGCGCTATGGCATCATCTGCCGATCGAGCCGCCGCCGCGCGGCGCCTGCCGGACCCGTCGCCACACTGCGGACCGGTCCTCTTGATTCCTGGAGACACCCCTCATGCCCGGCAGCGGATTTCGCGGCAATCCCCGTCAGCTCTTCAATGCCTTCCGCTGGTCGATGAAGGGGCTGCAGGCCGGCTGGCGGCACGAGGCGTCGTTCCGCCTGGAAGCCATGCTGGCCATCGTGCTGGTGCCGCTGGGCCTGTGGTTGGGCCATGGCGCGCTGGAAAAGATCTCGCTGGTGCTGCCGGCCGTGCTGGTGCTTTCGGCTGAGCTGCTCAACTCGGCGATCGAGGCGGTGGTGGACAAGGTCAGCCCCGAGTTCCACGAGCTGGCCGGTCGTGCCAAGGACATGGGTTCGGCGGCGGTGTTCCTGCTGCTGGTGTTCACCATGCTCAGCTGGGGGCTGGTGTTGGTGCCGCGCTGGATGTGAATCCACGCGGCCTGCATCGGGCTCGTCGTATGCTGGCAGTTGTGCGTATCGCCATTCGTTCCACCTCGGGAGTGTTGCCATGAAATTCGTGCGTACCTGCGTGCTCATGCTGCTGGTGGTCGGCCTGTCCGGCTGCGGCTACAACGCCATCCAGCGCCAGGACGAGGCGGTGAAGGCCTCGTGGTCGGAAGTGCTCAACCAGTACCAGCGCCGTGCCGACCTGGTGCCCAACCTGGTCAACACCGTGAAGGGCTACGCCCAGCACGAGGAGAAGGTGTTCACCGAAGTGACCGAGGCGCGCGCCAGGGTCGGCTCGATCCAGGTCGACGCCAACACCGTCAACGATCCGCAGAAGCTGGCGCAGTTCCAGGCGGCGCAGGGCCAGCTCGGCAGCGCGCTGTCGCGGCTGATGGTGGTGAGCGAAAACTACCCGCAGCTCAAGGCCGACGGCCTGTTCCAGAACCTGCAGGCACAGCTGGAAGGCACCGAGAACCGGGTCACCGTGGCGCGCAATCGCTACGTGCAGGCGGTGCAGGCATACAACTCGATGATCCGCACCTTCCCGAACAACCTCACCGCCAAGATGTTCGGTTACCAGGTCAAGCCGAACTTCACCGTGGACAACGAGAAAGCCATTTCCACTGCACCGAAGGTGGATTTCGGCACGAGTGCGCCGGCTACGCCGTCGACCTCGGCGCGTTGATCCGATGCCACGCCTGACCGGCCTGCTCCTGCTGATCGCGCTGGCCGTTGTTGCGCCCGTGCGGGCCGCCGAGGTGCCGCAGCTGGCGCGGCACGTCACCGACCTCACGGGTACGCTCACCGCCCAGCAGGTGGATGCGCTCGACGCCAAGCTGGTCGCGCTCGAGCAGCGCAAGGGCGCGCAGCTGGTGGTGCTGATGGTGCCCACCACCGGCGATCAGGACATCGAGAGCTACTCGCTGGCGGTGGCCGAGGCCAACAAGATCGGCCGCAAGGGCACCGACGACGGCATCCTGCTGCTGATCGCCAAGGACGACCGCCAAGACCGCATCGAAGTGGGTTACGGCCTGGAGGGCGCGGTGCCGGATGCCGCCACCGCGCGCATCCGCCGCGAGTTCATCGAGTCGCGCTTCAAGCAGGGCGACTTCTACGGCGGCATCGATGCCGGCGTCGATGCGCTGATCACCCTGATCGATGGGGAAGCGCTGCCCGCTCCGGCGGCTGAGCCCGCGCGGCGCCAGGGGCACGGGCTGGATCTGGGCCACGCGCTGCTGATCGGCGTGTTCGTGGCGATCTTCCTGCGCAACCTGTTCGGCCGGGCCCATGTACTGCTGCGCACACCGCTGGGCGCGGCGATCACCGGCGGCCTGCTGTGGCTGCTCGCCGCGGCCGTCGGCGTCGGCATTATCGGCGCCATCGTCGGCGCCGTGATCATGCTGCTGCCCGGTGGCGGCGGTCGATCCATCGGACGCGGCGGCTGGGGCGGTTGGGGCGGCATGGGTGGCGGTGGCTTCGGTGGCGGCGGCTTTGGCGGTTTCGGCGGTGGCAGCAGCGGCGGCGGCTTTGGTGGCGGTGGTTTCAGCGGAGGCGGCGGCAGCTTCGGCGGCGGCGGCTCATCGGGGAGCTGGTGATGGTCCATCTGCAGCGTGTGCTGAAAAACCTCTTCGGCGGCTGGTTCCAGCTGCGCCGGTGCTTTCCGCCCGACGTGCTCGATGCCCTGACCCAAGCGGTCAGCGAGGGGGAGCGGCGCCATCTCGGCGAGCTGCGCTTTGTGGTGGAATCGCGGCTGTCTCCCGCCGCCGCCTGGGCGGGACTCACCCCGCGCCAACGCGCCCGGCAGCTGTTCGCCCAGCTCGGCGTGTGGGACACCGAACACAACAGCGGCGTGCTGATCTACGTGCTGCTGTCCGAGCGGCGCATCGAGATCGTGGCCGACCGCGGAATCGCCGCGCGGGTCCCGCCATCAGCGTGGGACGAGGTTTCCGGCCTGATGCTGGCCGGCTACAGGAACGGGTCGTGGGCCCAAGGCAGCTTGCAGGGCATTCATGCCGTGCACGCCCTGCTGGCGCGCGAGTTTCCCAGTGACGGGCGAGCCAACCCGGATGAACTGGCGAACGGGCCGATCCTGCTCTGATTCCTGGCGGGGCGGGATGCCGGGCCGGCACGTTAGACTCCCGCCACTGCCCCGACTGCATACCTGCAATGACCGCTCCTTTCGTTGTCCATTTCGATCCCGTCGCCTTCGGGCTTGGCCCGTTGCAGGTGCACTGGTACGGGCTGATGTACCTGCTCGGCTTCGCGCTGGTGGCGGTGCTGGGCGAGTACCGGCGCCGGCGCGGGCGGCTGCCGGTGAGCCGCGATGCGCTGGGCGACCTGTTCTTCTACGGGATGATGG
>DASUJJ010000273.1:0-3170 GCA_036279335.1 Dyella sp. | reverse complement strand
ATGCCGAATCGCCCACTCCTCTGCCCGATGCACAGATGGCCGACTGGTCGCACTGGGCACTTGAACAGGCCGAACGGATTGATCCAGTAGAGACTCTAGCCTTCCTGCAACCGGTGCCGGAGGAGAAGAGCGATGAACCGGCCTCGGCACTCAGCGGACACAATCCAGCATCACCGCCGGAGCCGGCAGCACCGTCACCGGAATGGCACCCCAACCGCTGGTACACGCGCCTGCACCGATAACAAGCGAAAGGGCGACCTGCAGGTTAAGTTGGTGCCACAGCGGTGACGCATAACAACTTGAACCGCCCAGGGTTCTCCGGAGGCTGTTTAGTGTGAGTCACGCTGCCTTGGGCAACGCAGCTGTTTGCCGATAGTAGTTGGCTTCGGCTTCTGCTGGCGGGATGTTCCCGATCGGCTCCAGCAGTCGCCGGTGGTTGAACCAATCGACCCAGGTGAGCGTCGCCATCTCGACCGCTTCTGGGCTCTTCCAGGATTGCCGATGGATCACCTGCGTATTCCGGTCCATGCCGGCCACTGATTCCGGAGCATGCCGGCCGGGGATTCCGGTCCATGCCGGCCACCCATTCCGGTCGATGCCGGCAGGGGTAAGTGAAGCGGGTTGACCCCGTTACCGTGCGCTCTTTTTCGATTCCGAAGGAGAGCGACGGTGGCGCAAGCGAGGTTGCCCGTGCGCAAGATTCGAGAGGTACTTCGGCTCAAGGCCGAGGCATGCAGCAACCGCCAGATTGCCGCGGCGGTCGGCTGTGCACGTTCGACGGTGCAGGACTGCCTGCGCCGCTGCGGTGTGGTGGGGCTGGCATGGCCGCTGCCACCCGAGCTTGACGAGGAGACGTTGTACGCCCGGCTGTATTGCCGGCAGATACCGCTGTCGCGCACGCCGGCGCCGGATTTCGCCAAGCTGCACGCGGAGCTCCGGCGCCCCGGCGTCACCCGCATGCTGCTGTGGCAGGAGTACAAGGCCGCGCAGCCGGACGGCTGGCAATACAGCGAGTTCTGCGAGCAGTACCGGCGCTGGGTGGGCCGCCAGGATGCCGTCCTGCGCCAGACCCACACCCCCGGCGACAAGCTGTTCGTCGACTACGCCGGGCAGACGGTGCCGGTCACCGACCGGCTGACGGGGCTGGTACGCCACGCGCAGATCTTCGTCGCGGTGCTCGGCGCCAGCAACTACACCTTCGTCGAGGCGACCTGGACGCAAGCGTTGCCGGACTGGCTGGGTTCGCACGTGCGCGCGCTGGTGTTCTTCGGCGGCGTACCGGCCGCGATCGTGCCGGACAACCTGAAGTCGGGTGTCACCAAGCCGTCCCGCTACGAGCCCGAACTCAATCCGTCGTACCAGGACTTCGCCGAGCATTACGGCGTCGCGATCCTGCCGGCCCGCATACGCAAGCCACGCGACAAGGCCAAGGTTGAGGGCGGCGTGCTGATCGTCGAACGCGCGATCCTGGCGCGCTTGCGCGACCTGACCTTCTTCTCGCTGGCCGAGCTCAACCAGGCGATCGCGGCGCTGCTGGCCGAGTTGAACGCCAAGCCGTTCCAGCAGCGGGAAGGCAGTCGGCTGTCCCTGTTCGAAGCCGAGGAACGCCCGGCGCTCAAGCCGTTGCCCGGCCGCGCCTACGAGTTCGCGGAATGGAAGAAGGCCAAGGTGCACCTCGATTACCACGTCCAGGTCGAGGGCGCGTTCTACTCGGTGCCTTACGCCCTGATCGGCAAGACCGTCGATGTGCGCGTGACCGCGCGCGGTATCGAGGCCTTCCACCGCCAGCAGCGCGTGGCGACCCACGTGCGCAATACCCAGCGTGGCCAGTTCACCACCATCGCAGCCCACCGACCCGAGCGCCACAGCGCGGTGATCGACCTGAGCCACGAGAAGCTGATGCAGCGCGCCGTCGCGATCGGCCCTGCAACCGTGGAAGTGCTGGCCCAGCAGGTGCAGCGCCGCCGGCACCCCGAAGAAGCCCTGCGCGCCAGCCTCGGCATCCTGCGCCTGGCCAAGGACTTCAGTCCTGCGCAACTCGAGGCTGCTGCGATGCGCGCCATCGCACTCGGTGCCTTCAGTTACCGGGTCCTGCGCACCCTCATCACCACCCCCGCCGATCCCGCACCTTCCCCGCTACCGCCATTGACGCACGCCAACGTCCGCGGTGGCGATTACTTCCACTGACAAGGAGCACCCATGTTGCACGAACCCCTGATCCAGCAGCTCAAGGAGCTGCGCCTGCACGGCATGGCCGCGGCACTCGCCCAGCAGGGCCGCGAAGCCCGCGACCTCGACTTCGACGAACGCCTGGGGCTCATGATCGAGCACGAGCTCACCGAACGCGCCAGCGCCCGTCTCGCACAACGCCTGCGTTGGGCCCGCCTGCCGCAGCAAGCCGCGCTCGAAGACCTCGACACCCGCACCCCGCGCGGGCTCGATCCGCGCCAGCTCGCCCAGGTGCGCGACCTCGCCTGGATCGACGAGCACCTCAACGTCCTCATCACCGGACCCTGCGGCGTCGGCAAGAGCTTCATCGCCTGCGCCCTTGCGCACGCCGCCTGCCGTGCCGACCACAGCGTGCGCAGCTTCCGCCTGCCACGCCTCACCGACGAGCTCGGCCGCTACCGCGCGCTCAACAACCGCTCCGGCTTCCTCAAGCTGATCGCCAAGGCCGACCTGCTGGTGATCGACGACTTCGGCTTGGCGCCCATGACCGACGAGGTCAAGCGCGACCTGCTCGAGATCCTCGATGAGCGTTACGACCGCAAGTCCACCCTCATCACCAGCCAACTGCCCGTCGACCAGTGGCACGCGTACCTCGCCGATCCCACCCTCGCCGATGCCATCCTCGATCGACTGGTCCACAACAGCTACCGGCTCGCGCTCACCGGCGCGTCGATGCGCAAGCAGAAGACCGCAACGAAGAAAGCCGCTGCAGCCAGGAAATCTTGACGGCTGCGTGCATCACCGTGACAGTACCCACACCGCTTCACCACCCCGGCCGGCATGCTCCGGAATCAGTGGCCGGCATCGACCGGAATGGGTGGCCGACATCAGCGGAATACGCAGGCATACGCATACCGGTTGAAGTTCCCTCCATTCGCGGTCATCTGCACGGGGTCGGTCGAAATGAACCGGCCCGCCTGCGGATCATAGTACCGCTGCTG
>DASUJJ010000272.1:0-2875 GCA_036279335.1 Dyella sp. | reverse complement strand
GTGGCGCCGGCGTCGGTCTGGCGCGCGATGGTGGAGAGCGCCGGCGCGCCGGCGGCCAGCGTCACGGTCTGCACCTGGCCGGAGAGGTTGTGCAGCACCAGCACGCGCGAGCTCGCATCCTGCAGCTGCCAGCCAACTACGTGCGCATTGCCGCTGGCGAAGGCGGTCAGCGCGCCGTCGCGCAGCGCGGGGATCTGCTCGCGCCAGTGGATCAGCGTTCGGTAGCGGGCCAGCAGCGAGTCGGGATCGGCCAGCTCGGCCTGCACCGAGACGTCGGCGCCGTCGGGCGAGGTCGAGGGCTTCCAGCGGGTCTCGCCGGCGGCGCGTGCGCTGCGCTCCCAGCGCATCGGCTCGCGCAGGTCAGGGTCGGGCTTCACCCCGCGCATGCCCAGCTCCTCGCCGTAGTAGACGAACGGATGGCCGGGCAGGGTAAGCAGCATCGCCGCGGCCGTGCGCATGTGCGCCCCATCGCCGTCGAGCTGGCTGATCACGCGGTTCTGGTCGTGGTTGGACAGGAACGGCGCGTTGCTGCCGGGCTGGCCGGCGGCGGCCGCGAAGGCCGCATAGCGCTGCTGCAGCTGTTGGGCAAGGTCGCCGGCCCGTTCGCCGCGCGCCGCGTCGATCATCCGCGTGGCCAGCGGGAAGTCGAACACCGCGCTCAGCGCGCCGTACCACGGCGCAAGCTGCTGCCAGCTGTTTTCGGTGACTTCGCCGACCACGTAGGCCTGCGGGTTCACTGCGCGCACGCCGCGCATGAACTGCTGCCACCACGCGAGGTTCTTCGCGAGCACCGCCCGATCGCCTTCCTGCGACTGGAAGTCGAGGTAGATGTGGCGCGCGGCATCGAGCCGGAAACCGTCCACGCCCTTGCGCGACCAGAACCGGCCCACGTCGACCATCGCCTGGCGCACGGTCGGGTTGTCGTAATCCAGGTCGGGCATGCCCGGCGAAAAGATGCCCAGGTAGTGCCGGCCATCCGGCAGCGCCTGCCACGCCTTGTCGCCCGCGGCGCTGCGCGCGGCCAGATCGGTGTGCGGGGTGGCCCAGCGGTACCAGTCGTGGTGTGGATCGCGCGGATTCTGCGCGGCGACGAACCACGGATGCTGGTTGCTGGTGTGGTTGATCACCAGATCGATGATCACCTTGATGCCCCGCTGGTGCGCCGCGCTCAGCAGGCGCTCAAAGTCGGCCATGGTGCCGTACTGCGGGTTGATCGCCTCGTAGTCGGTGACGTCGTAGCCGTGGTAGCTCGGCGAGGGGTTGATCGGCATCAGCCAGATGCCGCTGACGCCCAGCGACTGGAGGTAGTCGAGCTTGGCGGTGACGCCGTTGAGGTCGCCGATGCCGTCGCCGTTGGTGTCGTACCAGCTGCGCACGAAGATCTCGTAGTACACGCCGCTGGTCGCTGCATCGCCGCTGGTCGCCGGCGTCGCCGCGCTGTCGGCGGCGACAGGCGTCACGCGGGGCGGAGCGACGCTGCAGGCAGTGGCGAGCAGGGTCGAGGCGGCGAGGGCGGCGAGTCGGGTGCGGCTTGGCAAGGGCGGCTCCTGGAGCGGCGGGAGACATCGCGGTGCAGGCCTGCCGGCGTACCGGCGAGACGAGCCATCGGACATCCCAGCCTGGCGCCCGCGATCATCCTCGATGGTAGGCCGCGCGCGCGGCGGCGCGCCCCTGCTGCATACGTATTCATCCACGCCGTCGCGATAGATCTCCGTGGTGCGGTGCCGAACCAGGGCGCTGCGTCGTTGCGCGGCTGATGGCGGCAGCCGGCACCACCTCGCTGGTGCCGGTGCTGGGCCCAGGGCCTCGACCGCGCGCAGTCGCGCCGATGCTCAAGCCTCGGCGCGGCACTGTGCGGCCACGAACGCCTCGTGCTCGGGGAGTGTCTGCACGGCGCGCTGGATCAGCGTGCGCATGTTGCCGAGGAATCCATCCAGCTCGGCCTGCGGCAAGGCATCAGCCATCGGGTGGTAGCGCTGCGGGGTGATGCCCTGGCCGATCAATACCTGCAGCCAGCCAACCTCGGTGAACAGCTCCTCGCCGTGGCGGAAGATCTGCCCGCTCTGGCGAAACAGCTCGACCCGTCGCGCCAGGTGCTCGGGCATGCCGATGGCGCGGCAGTGGCGCCAGAACGGGGTGTCCTCGCGCTCGGTGGCGCGATAGTGGAACACCAGGAAATCTCGCACGCTCTCGTATTCGAGCCGGGTCTGGCGGTTGTACTCGTCGCTCAGCGCGGTGTCGCAGTGCCGGTCCGGAAACAACGAGATCAGCCGGCTGATGCCGGACTGGATCATGTGGATGCTGGTCGACTCCAGCGGCTCCATGAAGCCGCTGGCCAGGCCCAGCGCCACGCAGTTGCGGTTCCAGCTCTTGCGCCGCATGCCGGTGGTGAAACGCAGCATGCGCGGGTCGGCCAGCGCCGCGCCGTCCAGGTGCTGCAGCAGCGTGGCGGCGGCTTCGTCGTCGCTGATGTACTCGCTGCAATACACGTGGCCGTTGCCGTTGCGATGCTGCAGCGGGATGCGCCACTGCCAGCCGCTGCTGCGCGCGCTGGCCTGCGTGTAGGGGCGCATCGGTGCCACGCGCTCGCTGGCCACGGCGACGGCGCGATCGCACGGCAGCCACTGCTGCCAGTTCTCGTAGCCGCTGTTGAGCGCGCCCTCGATCAGCAGGCCGCGGAAGCCCGAGCAGTCGATGAACAAGTCGCCTTCGACGATCTCGCCGCTCTGTAGCTGCAGCGATTCGATGAAGCCGTCTTCGGCGCGCAGGCGCACGTCGACGATCCTGCCCTCGATCCGCTGCACCTGGCGCGGGTCGCAGGTGGCCCGCAGATACTGACCGTAAAGCCCGGCATCGAGGTGGTAGGCGTAGCGCA
>DASUJJ010000271.1:0-3865 GCA_036279335.1 Dyella sp. | reverse complement strand
AGCGCGTCGAGCTTGTGCACACCGCTGACCCACCAGTAGCGCTGGCGGATGTTCGCCGCGGTGGTGGTGGAGGACTTGATGGTGACTTCCACCGGGTCCTTCAGGTGCTTCTGCGCGATCTTGCGGATCACCGAGGGCATGGTGGCCGAGAACAGCGCGACCTGGCGCGTCGGCGGGGTGGAGTCGAGCACTTTCTGCACGTCGTCGATGAAACCCATGCGCAGCATTTCGTCGGCTTCGTCGAGTACCAGGTACTTCAGTTCGGACAGGTCGAGCGTGCCCTTGTCCAGGTGATCGATCACCCGGCCGGGCGTGCCCACCACCACCTGCACGCCGCGGCGCAGCGCCTGCAGCTGCGGGCCGTAGCTCTGGCCGCCGTAGATCGGCAGCACCTGCAAGCCCGGCAGGTGGGCAGCGTATTTCTGGAACGCTTCGGCCACCTGGATGGCCAATTCGCGCGTCGGCGCCAGCACCAGCGCCTGCGGCTTGCCCGGCTTGAGCTCGATGCGCGACAGGATCGGCAGCGCGAACGCGGCGGTCTTGCCGGTGCCGGTCTGCGCCTGGCCGAGCACGTCGCGGCCTTCCATCAGCGGCGGGATGGTGGCGGCCTGGATCGGCGAGGGCGACTCGTAGCCCACGTCGGCCAGCGCGCGCAGGATGCCGGGGCTCAACCCAAGCGTAGTGAAGCCAGCAAGAGCCGGGGCGGAGTCGGGAGCGGGGGATGACATCGGGGGAACCTCGGGGTGGCACGCCGGACGGCGTGCGGGACAATGGGCGTTATTGTAGCAGTCTGCGGGCGTCGGGCCCGCCTCGTAATGCGTTCCAGGCACAGGAGATTCATGCATGGCAAAGCGTCTGGTGGGAAAGGTTGCGCTGGTGACGGGCGCGTCGTCGGGGATCGGTGAGGCCACCGCGATCGCGCTGGCCGAGGAGGGCGCCAAGGTGGCGATCACGGCGCGTCGGCGTGACCGGCTGGACACGCTCGCCGTCCGGCTCGCCGACCTCGGGGCGGAGCCGCTGGTGCTGGAGGCCGACCTGCTCGACGAGGCCGAGGCCCAGCGCGTGGTGCGCGAGACCGAAGCGCGGTTTGGACGTCTGGACGTCCTGGTCAACAACGCCGGCGTGATGTACCTGGAGCCGGTCGCCGAGGCCGATCTCGGCCGCTGGCGGCAGATGCTGGAGCTCAACGTGCTCAGCCTGATCGCCTCCACGCAAGCGGCGCTGGCCGGCATGACGGCGCGCGGCGACGGCCACATCGTCAACATCTCCTCCACCGCCGGGCGCATCGCCAACCCCAACGCCGCCGCCTACTCGGCCACCAAGTTCGGCGTGGTGGCGTTTTCCGAGGCGCTGCGGCGCGAGGTGTACAAGCACGGCATCCGCGTGAGCGTGATCGAGCCGGGCGTGGTGGAAACCGAGCTGCGCGAGCACATCGGCCATGCGGCCACCAAGGATGCGCTGAACGCCTGGGCCGACAGCATGCGCCAGCTGCAGTCGCGCGACGTGGCCGAAGCGATCGCCTTCTGCGTGACGCGCCCACCGCACGTCAACATCAACGAGATCCTGATGCGCCCCACCGACCAGGAGCGTTGAGCGGCGCGCGCGGTCGAGGCGTTCGGCCACGCGTTTTATGATCGACATCTGCAGTACTTCCAAGGAGACGGTGATGGACGGTATCGAGACTCTTTCCGAGCAGGCCTGTTTCGGCGGCGTGCAGGGCTTCTACCGGCACGCGTCGACCAGCTGCGGCGGGCCGATGCGCTTTGCGGTGTATCAGCCACCGCAGGCAGTGCAGGGCAAGTGCCCGGTGCTGTACTACCTCGCCGGACTGACCTGCACCGAGGAAACCGCCACCATCAAGGCCGGCGCGCAGCGGTTGGCTGCGCAGTTCGGGCTGGTGCTGGTGATGCCCGATACCAGCCCGCGCGATACCGGCATCGAAGGCGCCACCGGCGACTGGGAATTCGGCGAGGGCGCGGGCTTCTACGTCAATGCCACTCAGGCGCCGTACGCCGGGCGCTTCAACATGCACCACTACGTGGTCGAGGAGTTGCCGGCGCTGATCGCCCGGCACTTTCCGGTGGACGCCTTGCGCAGCGCCATCTTCGGCCACTCTATGGGCGGGCACGGCGCACTCACCATCGCCCTGCGTTACCCGGAGCGCTACCGCTCGGTGTCGGCGTTCGCACCCATCGTGGCGCCCAGCCAGGTGCCGTGGGGGTTGAAGGCACTGCCGCGCTACCTCGGTGACGACAAGTCCGCGTGGGCCGACTACGACGCCTGCGAGCTGGTTCGCCGGCAGACCTTTCCCGGCATGATCCTGATCGACCAGGGCGAGGCGGACAAATTCCTCGAAGGCCAGCTCAAGCCCGAGCTGTTCGACCAGGCCTGCGCTGAAGCGGGTCAGGCGCTGCTGCTGCGCCGGCATCCTGGCTACGACCACAGCTACTGGTTCATCAGCACCTTCATGGAAGACCACCTGCGCCATCACGCCCGCGCGCTCGGCGCGCTGTAGGGCGCCAGTCGGTCACTCTCTCCGCGGCACGGGGCGGTGCAGGCAAGCGTGTGCCGTCGGTGAATCGAACGGCTGCCGCGCTCGGCACATCGAAAACGCAGGCAACAAAAAGGCGGCGCCGCGAGGCGCCGCCTTTTTCATCTCACGGACCGATCAGGCCTTGGCGGCGGGACGACGCGAGCGCTGACGCGAGCGGTTGCCCGCGGCGTGCTCGTTGTTGCCCTGCTGCACGTGGCCATGCGGACGGTGCGAAGCGGGCTTGCCGCCGGACGACGGGCGCTGCTGCCGGCCCTGGCGCTGGCTGCCACCCTGCGGCGGACGCGGCGCGCCGGCATCCAGGCGCAGCGGCGTCGAGGGCTCGAAACCGGGCATCGGCGTGATCGCGATGTCCTGCTTCACCAGCTGGCGGATGTCGCGCAGCAGGCCCGATTCGTCATGGCTCACCAGCGACACGGCGAGGCCTTCGGCGCCCGCGCGACCGGTGCGGCCGATGCGGTGCACGTAGTCCTCGGCGACCATCGGCAGGTCGTAGTTGATGACGATCGGCAGCTGGTCGATGTCGATGCCGCGCGCCGCGATGTCGGTGCCGACCAGCACGGTGATGCGGCCGCTCTTGAAGTCGCTGAGCGCGCGGGTGCGAGCGTTCTGGCTCTTGTTGCCGTGGATCGCCGCAGCGCGGATGCCCGATACGTTGAGGTAGGTCACCAGCTTGTCGGCACCGTGCTTGGTGCGGCTGAACACCAGGCTCTGGCGGCGGCTGTCCTGCGACAGCACGTGCAACAGCAGGTCGCGCTTGCGCGACGCGTCGACCGGATGCACGTGATGGCTGACCAGCGGCGCCACCGTGTTTGCCGGGGTCACCGACACTTCGCGCGGATCGGTCATGAACTGCATCGCCAGCGCCTTGATCGGCGCGGCGAAGGTGGCCGAGAACAGCAGCGTCTGGCGCTTCTGCTTGGGCAGCGCGTTGACGATGCGCTTGAGCGCCGGCATGAAGCCCATGTCGAGCATGCGGTCGGCTTCATCCAGCACCAGCGTGTCGATGCCGGTGACGTCGATCGTGCGCTGCTGCATGTGGTCGATCAGGCGGCCCGGGGTGGCGATCACCACGTCGACGCCGCGGCGCAGCGCGTTGATCTGCGGGCCCATGCCGACACCACCGAAGATGGTGGTGGTGGCCACGCGCACGTACTTGCCGTAATCGCGGAAGTTCTCGTTGACCTGGGCGGCCAGCTCGCGGGTGGGGGTGAGCACCAGCACGCGCGGACGGCGCGTTTGCGTGTCGCCGCCCTGCATCAGCTTGTGGATGATCGGCAGCGCGAACGCGGCGGTCTTGCCGGTGCCGGTCTG
>DASUJJ010000270.1:0-7580 GCA_036279335.1 Dyella sp. | reverse complement strand
GGGGTGATCCAGCTGGCGCGTTCGGCGGCGGCGGCAAACTCGACGTCGCCAACCAGGCGACCGTCATCCAGGCGGTTGATGCCGACATCGATCACCACCGCGCCCGGCTTGATCCATTCGCCCTTGATGACCCCCGGCCTGCCGACCGCGGCGATCACGATGTCGCCTTGGCGCACGTACTGGTCCAGGTCGCGCGTGAACTTGTGACAGCAGGTGGTCGTGCAGCCGGCGATCAGCAGTTCCAGCGCCAGCGGCCGGCCCACGTGGTTGGATACGCCCACCACCACGGCATGCTGACCGCGCACCGGGCGATCGGTGTGGCCGAGCAGGGTCATCACGCCCTTGGGCGTGCACGGGCGCAAACCAAAGCGGCGCAGCGCGAGGCGGCCCACGTTCACCGCCTGGAAGCCGTCGACATCCTTGAGCGGATCGATGCGGTCGACCAGCGCGTCCTCGTCGATGTGCGGCGGCAGCGGTGACTGCACCAGGATGCCGTGCACCGCGGGGTCGGCATTGAGCCGGTCGATCAGGGCAAACAGTTCGGCTTGCGTGGTGGCCGACGGCAGGTCGAAGTCGAACGAGCGGAAGCCCACCTGATGGCAGGCCTTGCGCTTGTTGCGCACGTAGACCGACGAGGCGGCATCGTCGCCCACCAGCACCACCGCCAGACCTGGCGCGGTCAGGCCGGCTGCCTTGCGGTCGGCGACGCGCGCGCCGATGCGCTCCTGCAACTCCTGCGCGATGCGTTTGCCGTCGAGGATGCGTGCGCTCATGGTTGTGCCTTGCCGTTCCAGCCGCGCATTATCGCGGCTCGCCGTCCACCGTACAAACCCGATGCACGCCACGCCCCGCCCCGAATCGGCCGTACTCCACGAAACCGGGCTGATGCTGCGCCCCTGGCAGACCGACGATGCGCCGGCCATGCACGATGCCGTGCGTGAATCCACGGCGAGCCTCGGCGCTTGGCTGCCCTGGTGCCAAGCGGACTACGGACTGGCCGACGCGCGGGCGCGCATCCGCGTGTGTCGCGAAGGCTGGGCGCACGGCGAGCTGTTTTCGTTTGCCGTGTTCGATCACGGCGAGCGCCTGCTTGGCAATGTCGCGCTGAGCCAGATCAATGCGTTGCAGCGCTGTGCGAATGCCGGTTACTGGATACGCCAATCGGCGCAGGGCCACGGCCACGCGGCCCGGGCGCTGGCGCGGGTGGCACGCTTCGGCTTCGCGCAGTTGGGGTTGATCCGCGTCGAGATCGTGGTGAAACCGGACAACGTGGCCAGCCGGCGGACCGCCGAACGTGCCGGGGCACGTTTCGAGGTCATCGCACGGCACAAGCTGTGGTCGCGTCATCGACCGGTGGATGCGGCCGTCTACAGCCTGGTGCCCGACGACCTTGTCGACCGCTGAACCGCAGCCTCAGCGGCGCTTCTTCATCTCGCGCACCATGCGCTGGCGCTTGCGCATCTGCGCCTCGGTGAGCACGTTTTTCTTGCCGGCGTAGGGATTCTCGCCGTCGCGGAAATCGATCCGGATCGGCGTGCCCTCGAGCTTGAAGCGCTTGCGGAAGAAGCCTTCCAGATAGCGCCGGTACGCGGGCGCGATGTGCTTGGTGCGGCTGCCGTGGATGACGATGGTGGGCGGATTGCTGCCACCTGGGTGGGCGAAGCGCAGCTTCGGCGCATGCCCGCGCACCAGCGGCGGCTGGTAGCTCTCGTAGGCTTTCTCCAGCGCCTTGGTCAGCTCGGATGAACCCAGCTCGCGCGTGGCCGCCGAGTGCGCACGCACCACGGCGCGCATCAGTTCGCGCAGGCCCGAGCCGTGCAGCGCCGAGATGAACACCGTCTTGGCCCAGTCGACGAACACCAGCCGGCGTTCCAGCGCGCGCTGACACTGGTCACGCTGGTAGGCGTCCATGCCGTCCCACTTGTTCACGGCGATCACCAGCGCCCTGCCCTCGTCCATCGCCGCACCGATCAGGGTGAGGTCCTGGTCGGCCAGGTTTTCGCGCGCATCGATCAGCACCACCACCACCTGGGCCGCGGCCATCGACTGCAGCGTCTTGATCACGCTGAACTTCTCCAACGCCTCCTCCACCCGCGCCTTGCGCCGCACGCCGGCAGTGTCGATCAGGGTGTAGCGCTTGCCGTCACGTTCCAGCGGCACGCGGATCGGATCGCGGGTGGTGCCGGCCACGTCGGAAACGATCAGCCGGTCTTCGCCCAGCAGGCGATTGATCAGGGTCGACTTGCCCGCGTTCGGGCGACCCACGATGGCCACGCGGATGCTGCCCGACTCGCCTTCGTCCAGCGCGTCGGACTCCTCCGGCGGCAGCAGCGGCAGCACGGTTTCGATGAGGTCGTCGGTGCCGCGGTTGTGCGCCGCCGACAACGGCAGCGTGGCGTGGATGCCGAACACCGAGAACTCCGCCATCGCGGTGTCCAGATCGAGCCCGTCGGTCTTGTTGACGGCGGCGATGATCGGCTTGCCGCTGCGGCGCAGCTCGCCAAGGATCACGTGATCCTGCGGCAGCAGGCCGTCGCGCGCGTCGACCACGAACACGATGATCTGCGCCTCGTCGATGGCCAGGCGCACCTGCCGCGCGGTAAGCACGTCGAGGGCATCTTCCACGCCGGACAGGCCACCGGTGTCCACCACCACGAATGGACGCTCGCCGGTGCGGCACACGCCGTAGTGGCGATCGCGGGTGACCCCGGGCATGTCGGCAACGAGCGCATCGCGACTACGCGTGAGCACGTTGAAAAGGGTCGATTTACCGACGTTGGGACGGCCAACCAGGGCGACGACGGGCAGCATGATGAAGAACCTGGATCCCTATGGGCGGGTAGCCCGCGCCGGAATCGGTTTGCGCGCAAATAAACGGGAGGCGGCAGTGTAAGGCATGACCCTTCAGGTCGCTCGATGCGCCCCAGGCCGCCGGCAGGAAAAACGATGCGGCGGCCGCACCGGGTTGCCCCGGGGCGAGCCGCCGCATGGAGGTTGGATCCGGCGCGGCCGGATCCAACCGATCAACGCATCGAGAGCCGATAGGCGCCGATGTGACCCTTGATGTCTTCGACATACACGGTGTCGCCGACCACCACGGGCTGGGCCCGGATGGCCTTCTTCGACAGGCGCTCGCGGGCGGCCAACGCGCCGTCGCCGGTCTGCAGCCAGTGCACGTAGCCTTCGATGTCGCCCACCACCACGTAATTGCCCTGCACCGCCGGGCTGGTCAGCCAGCGGTACTTCAGCGCGTCGTTCTTCCACAGGTCGGCGCCGCCGCTCTTGTCGAAAGCCCAGACCTGCGACTGATCGTTGACCGCGTAGACGGCATTGCCCGCCACGTCCGGCGAACCGAAGCTGGAGAACTCACGGTTCCACAACGGGCGACCGCTGGGGCCATCGACCGCCGCGAGGCTGCCGTGATACGCCGTGCTGTAGAGCGTGGTGCCATCGAGCACCACGGCGCCGTCGGCGTCGTTGAGGCGCTCGATGTCGGTGCGGCCTTCGCCGCTCGCCAGGCGCTGTTCCCACAGCTTGTCGCCGGTGTCTTGGCGCAGTGCGACCAGCTTGCCGTCGTCGCTGCCAAAAAACACCACGCCGTTGGCTGCGAGCAGCGGACCGTTGCCGCGCACGCTCAACAGCGGCACGTTGCTCTGGTCGTAGACCCAGCGACGCTCGCCGCTGGCCGCATCCAGGCCATAGATGCGGCCGTCCTGGGTGCGCACCAGCACCAGGTCACCGACGATCACCGGAGCCGTGATCACCTCGGACTTGAGATCGGCCTGCCAGCGCGGCGAGCCATCTTTCGCGCTCATGCCGTAGACGTGACCGTCCAGCGTGCCAACCGCGAGCAGATCGCCGGAAACGGCCGGACCGCCCGCGTAGAAGGCGTCCTTGCGCTTCTTGTCGCCCCAGCCGAACCAGCCGTGGGTACTCGACTTGGTCGACCAGATCGTCTTGCCGCTCGCCGCATCAAACGCGGCAATCTCGCCGTCGGTGCTGGCGGCATAAAGCACGCCGTCCACCACCACCGGCCGCATGCGCACGCCGGAGTCGCCGGCTCCGTCACCGACGCGGGCGGTCCACAGTTCGGTCACCTTGGCGGTGGGCGTGAAATCCTTGGCCAGCGGGGTCGGCGGCTCGACGTTGTCTTTCTTCTTGTTGTGGCAGCCGGCAACCATGACCAGCGAGGACAAGGCGAGCAGCCATACGCATTTCTTCAGAACCGGTTTCATGCACCCTGCTTCCCGGCCGGAGCCAGATCATCAATCTTCAGCTGCAGGGACGAACGCTGAGGCGCGTCCCCACTCATTCCGGACAGTGCCGCCAGGTAGGCCTTGCGTGCATCGTCGATCCGGCCCAACTTGACCAGCACGTCTCCGCGTAGTTCCTCACGCAGGCCGTCGTACTGGTTCGCGTTGAGCTTGCCCAGCGTGGCGAGCGCTTCTTCGCCCTTGCCCTGGGCGAATTGCACCTGGGCCACGCGCAGCTGCATCAACGATTTCAGCGCCGGATCCTCGGCATGGGTCAGCGCCCAGTCCAGCGAGGCACGCGCCTTGTCCAGCTCGTTCGCCCGCACCTGGCGGCGCGCGCGCTCGCTGGAAGCAAACACCGCATAGGCCGACTTGCCGTACTCGCTCTGCAAGCGCTCGGTCAGCTGGTCAGCCGTGGCGACATTGCCTACCGCTTCAGCCGACTGGAGCTGCTGGTACAGCTCGGCGGCAGCGGCTCGATTGCTCGCCTGATGATTGCGCCATTGCTGCCAGCCGAAGATGCCGATCAGACCGATCGCGATGCCCACCACGATGGAGACGCCGTTTTCGCGTAACCATTTCTGCACGCGTTCGCTCTGTTCGTAATCGTCGTATGCGTCAAATGCCATGCCATCACCATTGAAAAGAGGCCGGCCCATCTGCGGAGCCGGCGCCTGAATTGTGCCGAGAGCGCCGCGCGCACGAGGCGCGCGGCCAGTCGAGGAGCATAACCGAAAGCTGCCGCCGAGCGGCGGCAGACGGCATCGAATACTCAGGTGTGACGCAGAATCCGCGCTGCGCCAACGGTGTCAGGCACCGCGCGGGACGACCTTGCCGTCCTGCAGATCGAGCCGGAAATGCGCCACGTTGGCGCGGCGGTAAGCATCGAGCGGCAGCGTCTTGCCATCCACGCGGACCTCGGCGCCGCTGGCGTTGCCCAGCCGGACCTCCAGCGACTGCTCGCTCTGGTACGTCTTGCGGGTGCCCGCCGGCAACAGCCCGTACTCCAGACGGGACCCGTCTGCCGCGAGCACCTCGACCCAGCTCGCGTCGTCCAGGGAGATCGAGAGCCGATGTCCGTCACCGTTGGCATCCGAGGCGATGGGAGCTGACGGGGCCGGCGGATTGACCGTGTCCGCGCTCAGGTTGGGAACCATCGACGCGAGCAGCGGCTGGTCATTTTCGGCACGGTTCGGCGTAGCCGTGGGCGACGTGCGGGTGCCGGCAACTCCGGCAACACCTGCCGATGACGCATCCACAGGCAGCTCCTGCTGCGCGACCGGGGCGGCATCAAGCGGCGCCAGCTGGCTGATGTCGCGATTGAGCGGCCCGTGCACGCCCAGCCACACCATCGGCACCACGAATACGGCGGTCAGCACCACGTAGGTCGCCGCGGTGGCGTAACGCTCCAGCAGGTAGCGGGAATGGGAAATGCCACCGGTGGCCACCAGCGGTGGTTCTTCCTGACGGCGCAGCCGGGTCACTTCGGCCTGGATCAGAGCGTCATCAAGACCGAGGTAGCGCCCGTACTTGGTGATGTAGCTGCCCAGGTACACCTGATAGTCAATGCCGTCGTACTGATCATCTTCCAGCTGTCGCAGCAGGCGGGCTGGCAACTTCAGCGCCTGGGCGCAGCTCTCCATGCTCAGCGCCTTCGCTTCGCGCGCCGCGCGCAGACGACTGCCGAAACTGGGTTCAGCAACCTGCTCCGGCATCGCGTGGGTGGGACTGGGGGCGGCGGACACGCACAGATCCTGCGCACCGGATTCCTGGTCTTGCGGAAGAGTCGGCTGGGTCATGAACGGGCGGACTGGTCGATGTTGCGGGCCTGATCCGAGTCTGGAAACTGGCTGAGCAACCGCTGGCGGTACATTTGGGCAGCGTCCGTATTGCCCAGGCGGGATTCGATCAGGTAGCCGAGCCGGCACGCATCGGGCGAAGGGCGGCCGAGCGCGTCGAAGCGCTGCAGGAACGCACGCGCGTGGAATGCGTCACCACTCTGATAGAGCAGATTGGCCAGCTGGAACAGCGTATCGGCGTTCTTCGGGTTCTGCTGCAGCGCGTCGCGAAATGCCGTCTCCGCCGCGGCGGGATTGTTGCTCTTGAGCTGACAGATGCCGGCGTTGGTCAGCGCCACATCCGGGGTCTTGTAGAAGGGGTCGGCCACGGCCTTGCGGAAGTAGGGCTCTGCCTCCTGCGGCTTGCCGGTCCGGCACAGGAACGTACCGAGATTGTTGTTGGGGCCACCCTTGCGCGGCTCCAGCTCGACCGCACGACGATAATGCAGCTCGGCGTTGGGAAGGTCGTTGATGCGCTCGTAGACCACCGCAATCACGGTGTGCGCGGGTGCGTAGTCGTCGTCGAAATGCAGCGCCTTGGTCAGCTTCTCCAGCGCGGTCTGCAGATCACCGCGTTCGAGATAGTGCTGACCGAGCTCGGTATGGATCCGGGCCGCTTCTTCGGCGTCCTGCGCCTTGGTGGTGTGGGGCAAGGACTGCTCCGAGCTGCCTTCACCGCCAGAGCGGTTGCCGCTCACGGTCACGCAACCGGCCAGCAGCGCGCACAGCACCACCCCTCCCCAACGATCAACCCGCATGGACAGCCCCCTGATCCAGACGCTTTTGAAATTCTGCCTGACGGCGCGTTCGATCCAGGACCTGTCCTTTCAGCTGACCGCAGGCGGCATCGATATCATCGCCGCGGGTGCGACGGAGCATCGTGAGAATGCCGGCATTGAGCAACTGCGTCTGGAACGACCGGATGGTATCGGCATCCGAGCGTTCAAAACGTGTCCCAGGAAACGGATTGAACGGAATAAGGTTCACCTTGCACGTCGGCAGCCGACGCATGAACTTGATCAGCTGCCGGGCATGCTCGGGCTGATCATTGACACCCTTCATCAAGGTGTATTCGAAGGTGATCGAGGTGCGCGGCTTGCGCGCAATCCAGCGCTGGCAGGCCGCCTCGAGCTCGGCCAGCGGATAGCGCTTGTTGAGCGGTACCAGTTCGGTACGCAACTCGTCGTTGGCCGCATGCAGCGACACCGCCAGCGACACGTCGATGGTCTCGGACAGCTTGTCGATCTGCGGCACCAGGCCGGCGGTGGACAGCGTGACCCGCTTGGACGCCAGGCCAAAGCCCAGGTCGTCGCGCATCAGGCTCATCGCCTTGGTGACGTTGTCGAAGTTCAGCAGCGGCTCGCCCATGCCCATCATCACCACGTTGGTGATGCGGCGGTTCTGGTGGGTGATGTTGCCCAGATACTTGGCCGCCACCCACATCTGCCCGATCACTTCGGCGGTGGACAGGTTGCGGTTGAAGCCCTGC
>DASUJJ010000269.1:0-8370 GCA_036279335.1 Dyella sp. | reverse complement strand
GGGGTTGGTAATCCGTGAGAGGAGACGCGCTGAGCGTACCCTCACCCCTGCCCCTCTCCGGGGGGAGAGGGGTTGTGCGCGAGGCCCGGATGCTGGTGCTTGAATCCTTCTCCCTGCGGGAGAAGGTGCCGACAGGCGGATGAGGGTGCGGTCGGAGTGAGGACGGTCACGTCCACCGTTCGTGCTGAGCGTCGCCCGCGGCAGCGGGCAGAGTCGAAGCACCCGCGAGATGCCGCCCTTCGACTTCGGCCCTTCGGGCCTACGCTCTGGGCGAACGGTTGGGGGTTGGTAATCCGTGAGAGGAGACGCGCTGAGCGTACCCTCACCCCTGCCCCTCTCCGGGGGAGAGGGGTTTTCGCGTGAGGCACAGATGCTGCGTCGTGAATCCTTCTCCCTCCGGGAGAAGCTGCCGAAGGGCAGATGAGGGTGCGGGCGGAGCGGGGGGCGCCGGAAAAACCTACCTGCCGCTCGCTCCACCACGCAGGCTGGAGCGCCGCACGGTGAGTTTCACCGGCAGGATTGCGCTTTCGACTTTCTCACCGCGGATCATGCGCAGCAGCGCATCCACCAGCACTTCGCCGGCCTGGCGGGTGTCCTGCAGCACGGTGGTGAGCGCGGGGTTGACGAAGCGCGCCATGGGGATGTCGTCGAAGCCGGCCAGGGCCACGTCCTCGGGCACCTTCAGGCCGTGCTCATCGAGCGCGCGCATGGCGCCGAAGGCGATCAGGTCGCTGGCGGCGAACAGCGCGTCGAACGATGCGCCGCTGGCGATAAGCGCCTGGGTGGCCTCGTAGCCGGCCAGCTCGGTGGTTTCGGCGTCCATCTGCAGGGCGGGGTCCACCGCCACGCCGGCGGCGGTGAGCACGTCGGCGTAGCCGCGGTAGCGCTGCTGGAATTCCGGGTAGTGGCTGGAGGCGTCACCGATGAAGGCGATGCGCCGGCAGCCTTGCGCCAGCAGGTGCTCGGCGATGGCGCGGCCGCCCTGGAAGTTGTCGCAGCCGATGGAGACATCCGGCTGGTCGGGCAGCACCGCGCCCCAGCGCACCGACTGCGTGCCCTGCTCCACCAGCGTGGCGAGCTTGTCGCGGTAGGCGAGGTAGTCGCCGTAGCCGAGCAGGATGATGCCGTCGGCCTTCTTGCTGTCGGCGTAGTCGGCGTGCCAGTCGCGCGAGAACTGCTGGAACGAGATCAGCAGGTCGTAACCGTGCTGAGCGCAGGCGCGGGTGATCGAGCCGAGCATCGAGAGAAAGAACGGGTTGATGTGCGAATCGTCGGCGGTGGGATCTTCGAAGATCAGCAGCGCCAGCGTGCCTGAGTGCTGGGTGCGCAGGTTCGACGCGTTCTTGTCGACCTTGTAGTTGAGCTGCTTGACCGCCGCCTCGACGCGCCGGCGGGTTTCCTCGTTGACCAGCGGGCTGCCGCGCAGCGCACGCGATACCGTGGCCTGCGAAACGCCGGCCAGGTAGGCAATATCCAGCGAGGTGATTTTTCCCTTGGTCGCCACGATGCGGTGCGGTTGCTCCTGGAGGGTGGCCTGCGCGATGCGCAGAGCCTTGCGCCTGAATGCTAGCGGGTTTGCGCCGCCACGTGCGCTGCGTCGCGATACCCAACCCGGACGCGCGGGTGCGCGGTGCTGAACGGCGCCCGCGGAATGTCGTCGACGGATAACGCCGCGGTCACATGCGGCTGCTTAGATTCCGCGGCCCTTCCCCGCGCGCCCAAGGAGTGATCGTCGTGCTTGCGCAGTATGTGTATCCCTCCACGCTCGGCCTGTTCCGCATCATCCGCCACGGGCGGCGCTGGCGCGCGCTGCATGAAAGCGCCGAGCTGGGGCGGTTCGAGTGCGAGCAAAGTGCCCTGCACGCGCTGCGCGACGAATATCCGCAAGCGCGGCTGCCGGCGACATTGGAACGCTGGCGCTTCCTGCCGCAGCTGGCGCTGGTGCATGCGCGGGCGGGCGCGGGCGACGCGCTGCGCTGGCAACTGGAGGCGTGAGGCGCCTTGATGGTTCGCATGCCCTCGGCGGGCGTCGCCACTGAAGTGGCTCCCACATGCCGAGTGCGTACCCATCTTTTGTGGGAGGGGCTTCAGCCCCGACGCTCCATCTACAGAGCGGTCGGGGCTAAAGCCCCTCCTGCAAAGAGCCGGCGCGTTCCGGCAGGCATCACGCGGCGCAACTGACTTACTCGGCCGCGTTGATCACCGCAAGGAAATCCCGCCCGTAGCGTTTGAGCTTGGCCTCGCCCACGCCGCTGATCGAAGCCAGCTCGGTTTCATCGGCGGGCATCGCGCGCAGCATCGCCAGCAGGGTGGCGTCGTGGAACACCACGTAGGGCGGCACCCCGTGCTGCTTGGCCAGCTGCGAGCGGGTGGCGCGCAGCGCGTCCCACAGCGGCTGTTCGTAGGCCTCGACGCCGATGCTGGCGCCGGTGACGATCTGGCTGTCGCGCCGGCGACGCGCATTGCGCACGGGCCGCGCGTCTTCGCGCAGCAGCACGCGCTGGCCGCCGGTGAGCACGTCGCGGCTGGCCTCGGTGAGGCGCAGCGTGCCGTAGCCTTCCGGATCGGTGGCCAGCAGGCCGGCGGCGAGCAGCTGGCGGAACACCGAGCGCCAGGCTTTCTCGTCCATGTCGGCGCCGACACCGAAGGTGGTGAGCTTGTCGTGGCCGAGCTGGTTGACGCGATCGCCGTCGATCCCGCGCAGGATGTCGATGACGTGGCCGGAGCCGTAGCGCTGGCCACTGCGGTACACCGCCGAGAGTGCCTTCTGCGCCGGCACCGTGGCGTCCCAGGTCTTCGGCGGCGACACGCAGTTGTCGCAGTGGCCGCACGGCCCCTGGTACGGCTCGCCGAACGCGCCCAGCAGCAGCTCGCGGCGGCAGCGCTTGGCTTCGGCGTACGCCAGCAGCAATTCCAGCTTCTGCCGCTCGATGCGCTTGCGCTCGTCGGCCGATTCGGACTGGGCGATCATCTGGCTCATCGTGACCACGTCGGCCAGGCCATAGATCATCCACGCCTCGGCGGGCAGGCCATCGCGGCCAGCACGACCGGTTTCCTGGTAGTAGCCCTCCATCGAGCGCGGCAGGTCCAGGTGGGCGACAAAGCGCACATCGGGCTTGTCGATGCCCATGCCGAAGGCGACGGTGGCGACCATCACCACGCCGTCCTCGCGCAGAAAGCGCTGCTGGTTCTTCGCGCGCACGGCGGCATCCAGGCCCGCGTGGTACGGCAGCGCCTCGAAGCCCGCCTCGGCCAGGCCGCTCGCCGTCTCGTCGACCTTCTTGCGGCTCAGGCAATAGACGATGCCTGACTCGCCGCGATGGCCGTCGAGAAACTGCATCAGCTGCGTGCGCGGGTTGTGCTTGAGGCTGACGCGGTAGCCGATGTTGGGCCGGTCGAAACTGGAGACGAACTGCTGCGCCTGCTGCAGCGCCAGCCGCTCGACGATCTCCTCGCGCGTGCGCGGATCGGCGGTGGCAGTGAGGGCAATGCGCGGCACCTGCGGAAAGCGCTCGTGCAGCACCGCCAGCTCGCGGTATTCGGGGCGGAAATCGTGACCCCACTGCGACACGCAGTGCGCTTCGTCGATGGCGAACAGCGCCACTTCGGTGCGCTCCAGCAGGGCCAGCAGGCGCGGCGTGAGCAGGCGCTCGGGCGCCACGTAGAGCAGGTCCAGCTCGCCGGCCATCAGCTGGCGCTCGACCTCGCGCTGGGTCTCGTTGTCCTGGCTGGAGTTGAGATAGGCCGCCGCCACACCCGCTTCGTGCAGCGCGTCGACCTGGTCCTGCATCAGCGCGATCAGCGGCGAGACGACGATGCCGGTGCCCTGTCGCACCATGGCGGGAATCTGGTAGCACAGCGACTTGCCGCCGCCGGTAGGCATCAGCACGAGCGCGTCGCCGCCCTCGATCACCTGCTCGACGATGGCCTGCTGCGGGCCGCGAAAGTGGGCGTAACCGAAAACGCTTTGCAGGATGTGGAGCGGGGAGGAAGGCATCCGGCAGATGGTAACAAACGCGCCGCTTGCGCCTGCCGGGGCGGCGCGCGCTGCGACATCGGCGCCGGGCGATGTCAGGCGCCGGGCATGCCCCACACGGCGCGGTCCAGATCGGCATCCAGCCCGAAGCGCGACAGCGGTACGCGGCCGTTGACCACCTCCACGCCTTCGGCCTTCAGCCGCCGCGCCTGCTCGCGGAAACCGCGGCTGCCCGGTGACATCGCGATGTGCCCGCTGGCGCGCAGCACGCGGAACCACGGCAGCTCGACGTCGTCCGGCACTTCGCCCAGCAGGCGGCCGACCAACCGCGCCCGACCGGGCATCCCGGCGCGCGCCGCGATGGCGCCGTAGCTGGCCACGCGGCCGGGTGGAATCGCCGCGATGGCGGTGTAGATGCGCTGCTGCGCGTCGGTCAGCGGTTCACGCGACGAGATCATGCAGTCGTGTCACAGTAGGAAGGGAATGAAGACTGCCACGGAAGTTCTCACCATGCGCCACTTCGAAGCCGTCCGCTCGCATCTGGGCGCCGTCCACGCGCTGCGACACAACGATCCGTACCTCATCAGCTTTGATCTCACCGTCGCCGCGGGCCGCCAGCAGGGCATCTACCTGGCCGAGCTGGAAGACGAGACGGACCGGCGCTACCTGCGCATCTCCACGCCGATCGGCCCGCTCTCGGGCATCGATCCGAAGCGCGCGCTGCGCTTCAACTGGGAGCAGCGCACCGGCTTCCTCGCGGTCACCGACCTCGATGGCTCGCCCTATCTGCACCTGTGCGAAAACCGTCCCTACGACGTGCTCGACGCGGCCGAGCTGGAGCGCGTGATCATGGAATTGGGCACGCTCGGCGATCAGCTGGAACAGGCCATTGCGGTGGAGGGCGACAGCCTGTAATCCACCGCCATTACGCGATCGCCGAAAAGCCGGCCCGCCTCGCCGCGGGCCGGCTTTTTCATGCGCGCCGCCTCAACCCCAGCTTTGCGCGAGCCGCACCAGTGCATAGGCCAGCAGCGCGGTGACCGGCAGCGTGAGAATCCACGACCACACCATGCGCTCCACCACCGTCCAGCGGATCGCGTTGAAGCGCTTGGCCGCACCCACGCCCATGATCGAGGCCGAGACGTTGTGCGTGGTGGACACCGGAATACCCAGCGACGACGCAAACAGGATCACCGCCGCCGAGCTGAACTCCGCGGCGAAGCCGTTGATCGGATGCAGCTTGACCATCTTGTGGCCCAGCGTCTTGATGATGCGCCAGCCGCCGCCGGCGGTGCCCGCCGCCATGGTCAACGCGCACACCACGGTGACCCAAGCCGGCACCGCGAACGGGTGGTTGGCGTCGGAGGCGATGCGCAGGAAACCCAGCCAGTCCGGCAGGTGATCGAAGCGGCCGGCGCTGGTGGCGCCGGCCAGCGCGAGGGCGATGATGCCCATGCTCTTCTGCGCGTCGTTCATGCCGTGCGAGATGCCCATCGCTGCGGCGGACACGATCTGCGCCTTGCCGAACAGCGCGTTGACGAACGGCGTGCGGCCAAAGCGCTTGAGGAAGCCGGTGCGGTTGGCCAGCCACGAGAACAGCGCGTACAGCGCGCCCATCAGGGCGAAGCCGAGCGTAAAGCCCATCAGCGGCGACACCACCATCGGCACGATCACCTTGGGGATCACGCCACTGCCGGCCCACCAGCTGCCGCTGGCCCAGATCACCGCGTGGAAGTTGTTGCCCGCGCCGGCCACGGCCGCGCCGACCAGACCGCCGACCAGCGCGTGGCTGGAGCTCGACGGCAGGCCCAGCCACCAGGTGAGCAGGTTCCACGCGATGGCCGACAGCAGCGCGCACACCAGCAGCTGCGGGCCGACGTCCACCACGTGGATGTCGATCAGCCCCTTGGCGATGGTCACCGCCACGGCGGTTCCCCACAGCGCGCCGATCATGTTGGTGACGGCGGCCAGCAGCACCGCCTGGCCGGGCGACAGCACCTTGGTCGCCACCACGGTGGCGATCGAATTGGCGGTGTCGTGGAAACCGTTGATGTAGGTGAAGGCCAGCGCGATCAGCAGGACCAGCACCACCATGCCCATGGTCATGCGCGGCTCCCGTGGGCGGCGCGAAGCTTGTGCGTCAGCGACACGGCGGCGTCCTCAGGAGTTCTTCAGCACGATCGAATAGACGACATTGCCCACGTCACGGCACTTGTCGATCGCCTTCTCGATCAGCTCGAACAGATCCTTGGCAAGCATCGCGCGCATGGCGTCGTTGCCCTCCACGTAAAGCGTGCGGTAGGGCGCCAGCAACATCTTGTCGCCCTCGGACTCCAGTGCCTGCAGGCGGTCCTGCAGCTTCTTCACCGGGTCGATGCGAAGGCCGCGGCGCAGTTCGCCGATCATCTCCACCACCACCTCGGCCGAGCGCTCCAGCACCAGCGCGCGCTGGGCGAAATCGACCCCGGCGAGGCGCTCGTGGACCACCGCGTAACGCTCGGCAAACTTCTCCACCGTCTTGGGGATCTTGTACAGCGCCGAGTTCAGCGCCTCGATGTCTTCGCGGTCGAGCGCGGTGACAAAGGTGTTCACCAGCTCCTCGCTGATCTGCGCGGCCAGCGCCTTTTCGCGCGCGCGGCTGGAAGCGAAGGCCGCCATCACCGGCGCGTGGTCGCCCTGGCTGACCAGCTCGCGCAGGGCGCGGGCGCTTTCGCAGGCCGCCTCGGCGCTCTGTTCGAGCAAGCCGTAGAAGCGGTCGCCTTTGCCAAACATCGCTTGCAGGGAAAACATGGGAGGCACCTTGGGACGGGTATAAATGACGGTAATGTTACAGGAGCGTTTACCGCCGCGGCAGCGCCCTGCACGTGAACCGGGAAGCCGGCCCCCCTACACTGCGCACATGTCCGCCCACTCCCAGCCCGCGCGATGCTGACCGAAATCGCGCTCGTCTTCGTGCTGTCCCTGTGCAACGGCTTCTTCGCGCTGTCGGAGATGGCGCTGGTCGCCTCGCGCAAGAGCCGCCTCAAGCAGCTGGCCGAACACAGCCGCGGCGCGCGCGTGGCGCTGGCCCAGGCCGAGGCGCCGGAGCGGTTTCTCTCCACCGTGCAGGTAGGCATCACCGTGGTGATGCTGCTCACCGGTGCGCTGGCCGGCGATGCGCTGGGCGACCACATGGCCGATGCGCTGCACCGCGCCGGTGCGGCCTGGCTCGCGCCTTACGCCCACGCGCTGGGCTTCGCGCTGGGTTTTGCCGTCATCTCGTTCATCCAGATCGTGTTCGGCGAGCTGGTGCCCAAGCGCCTGGCGCTGGCCGCGCCGGAAACCGCCTCGATGGTGGTCGGCCTGCCGATGCTGCTGCTGTCGCGGATCTGCGCGCCCTTCGTGTGGCTGCTCAACGTGTGCAGCACGCTGGTGCTCAAGCTATTGCGGGTGACCGACAAGGGCACCAGTGCGGTCACCGAAGAAGAGATCCGCATGCTGGTGGCCGAAAGCGCCGAGCAGGGCGTGCTGGATGCCGACGAGCACAACATGGTCAACCGCGTGCTGCGCCTGGGCGATCGCTCGGTGGACAGCGTGATGACCCCGCGCATGCGCATCGCCTGGCTGGACGTGGCTGCCCCGCTGGCGGAAAACCTCGAGGTGCTGCGCGAGACGCCGTACTCGCGCTATCCGGTGTACCGCGGCGATGAGAGCGACATCGTCGGCGTGGTGGAAGTGAAGAGCCTGCTGGGCGACCTGGGCCAGGGCATGCCGGACCTGTTCCGGCATCTATCCAAGCCGCTTTATGTGCCGGCGACCGGGCGCGCGCTGGACCTGCTGGAAGAATTCCGCGACGCCGAAACGCCGATGGCGCTGGTGGTGGACGAATACGGCGACATCGAGGGCGTGGTGACCATCAACGACCTGCTCTCGGCGGTGGTCGGCGTGGCCCAGCTCGGCCACGGCAGCACGGGCGAGGAGCACTCGCCCATCGTGCGGCGCGAGGACGGCAGCTGGCTGGTCGACGGCACGCTGTCCACCGACGACCTGCGCGAGCTGCTGCGCGTGGGCGAACTGCCGGGCGAGGATGAGCACGACTTCCGCACCATCGCCGGCATGGTGATGACCGCGCTGGGGCACATTCCGGCGGTGGGCGAGGTGTTCACCTGGCGCGACGTGCGCTTCGAGGTGGTCGATCTGGACGGCGCGCGCATCGACAAGCTGCTGGTGACGCGCAGCGCGGCATCGGATCAGTCGGACGACGAGTCCACCCGCGGCGGCTGAGCCGGCGCGCCCGGCAATACCGGACAGCGCCTCAGGACGTGCCTCGCTCGCCCGCCAGCGAGGCCATGCGCTGCGCATCGGCGAAAATGCCGTGCAGCATGCGCAGCTCGCGCTCGCTCATCTGCGCGCGC
>DASUJJ010000268.1:0-3162 GCA_036279335.1 Dyella sp. | reverse complement strand
CGTCACCGTCACCGCCACGGTGAAGAACACCGGCCAGCGCATCGGCACCGAGGTGGTGCAGCTGTACGTGCGCAACCTCGGTGCCAGCGTCGAGCAGCCGGTGCGCAGCCTCAAGGGCTTCCAGCGCGTGACGCTCAAGCCCGGCGAGTCCAGGCAGGTCACCTTCCAGCTGGGCTTCCCGGAGCTGTCGTTCTACAACGTGACGAGCCAACAGGTAATCGAGCCCACGCACTACACGGTGTGGGTGGGCGGCAGTTCGCTGGCCACGCAGCAGGCGGATTTCGACGTCACGCCGTGAGGCAGCGCCCGGGCGGCGCCTGCGATGGCCGCAAGCGTGCCGCGCAGCGCCGAGGGTCGCCTGACGTAAGGCTTTCGGCACTGCGCGGCGGGTGCCGCGTTCGTTAGCCTGTCGGCTCATTCGGTGAGTCGAGGGTTGGGAAATGGTCCGAACAAGCGCTGTGGCCGGGTTGTGCGCCTTCCTCCTCGCAGCGGCCAGTTCGGTGTGCGCGGTGGAGACGACGCCGCGCCCTGCCGACGTGGTGGTGTTGTCCACCTTGCACGGGATGCATGCGCAGGTGCCGGGCTACTCGTTCGATCGACTGGCAAAGATCATCGAACAACTGCATCCGGACGTGCTCTGCCTGGAAGTGCGCGCCGACAAGCTGGCCGCCCGCGCGCCGGAAGCGAACAAGGTGGAGTATCCCAAGGCGATCTACCCGCTGTTGGCGCGCCGGCACTATGCGGTGGTGGCGCTGGAGCCGTCCGAGCCTGCGTACAGCGCCATCCTGCGTCCCTACGCGCAGGCCTCTGCCGCTTTTCGACGGGCCGGCGGCGGCGCTCCCGCTGCGCTGGGCAGCTATTCGGAGGCCACCTATGCGGCGCTCAGGATCCACTGGCGCGATGCTGCCGCGGTGAACGACGCCACTACCGACGACATGATGCGGGCCAAGCACGCCTTCCAGCAGGCTGCGATCGGCGAGGGCGAGCGCGCGGGATGGGAGCGGTGGAACCAGCACTTTCTGGCCGTGATCGAGCGGACGGCGGCGGCACACCCCGGCCAGCGCATCGTGGTCACGGTGGGGGTAGAGCATGGCTACTGGCTGCGCGGGCATCTGGCCACCGTGCCCGGCATCCACCTGCTCGATACCGCCGCGCTGCTGGCACCGCCGTGAAGATGGCCCCGCTGGCACCCCTGCAGAAGCCGGCGGCAGTGCCGAGGCGGGCCGGGTCTCGACCTCGAGCACGCGTGGCGGTGGGCGGAACGCTGGCGCGCCGAGTGCCCGGGAGCTGCCGTCATTTGCGGACATGCCCTGACGCGCGCGTCAGGGCGCCGCATGGGCGCACTGGCGCGTGCACTGTCGATACTATGTGACAAATGCCCGCACCGTTCTTCTCGATCCTGATGCCCACGTACAACCGCGCCGGCCTCCTGGATCGGGCGATCGGTTCGGTGCTCGCACAAATCGAGCAGGACTGGGAACTGCTGATTACCGATGACGGTTCGACCGACGGCACCTGGCCGGTGCTGTGTGACTGGCGCCGCAGCGACCGGCGCATCACCTGCTGGCGCCATGCCAATCGCGGTCAGGCGGCCAGCCGCAATGCCATGCTGGCGCGCGCCCGCGCGCCGTGGATCGTGTTCCTGGACAGCGATGACGAGTTCGCGCTGGGGCACCTGGCCCGGCATCGCCGGGCCATCGAGGCGTCGCCCGAGGTGGACCTGTGGCTGTCGCCGATGCGGGTGGTGGGCAGCCCGCTGGTGCCGTGCATGCATGACGCGGCGCATCTGATCCACATTGACGCGTGCATCGGCGTCGGCATGCTGGCGATCCGTCGCGAAGTAATCCTGGCGGCCGGCGGGTTTCCCGACGTGGCCTACGGCGAAGAGTCCGCCCTGATGGACCGTCTCGTGGCCAGCGGCGTGCGTCTGGCCCGGCTGCAGGAACGCTCGTACGTCTACCACCGCGGTCACGCCGACTCGATCACCCTCAACCGCGCGCAGTGCGGCTGAGCCCGGACGCTCAGTGGGCGTCTTCGTGCAGCCAGTCCGGCGCGGGGATCTGGCGATGCGCCTCGGTCAACGCCGTTGACCAGCGCTCGCGGATCATCTGGAAGTAGCCGTCGCCCTCCTCGATGCGGTGGGTTTCCACCCCGTCGATGCTGTTGTTGCGGTACACCAGCAGGTCCAGCGGCATGCCCACGCTGAGGTTGGAGCGCAAGGTGGAATCCATCGAGATCAGCGCGAGCTTGACGCCGTCGGTGAGCGAGGTGGCGCTGGTCACCGCGCGGTCGAGTATGGGCTTGCCGTACTTGTGCTCGCCCACTTGCAGGAACGGGGTGTCGCGGGTGGCCTCGATGAAGTTGCCCGCCGCGTAAATCTCGAACAGGCGCAGCGTGCGGTTGGCGACCTGGCCGCCGAGCAGGATCGACACGTCGAACGGCACGTTCTGCTGCTTCATCGCCTCGCCGTGGATGCGGTAGACCCGACGCACCGCCTCGCTCACCAGCCCGGCAGCGGCGAACATCGACGGCACGCTGTAGATGGTGTCGAGCGCGCCGGTCTCGGCGTTCGGCAGGCCGTCCTGGATCATGTTGATCACCGCCTGGGAGACAGCCAGGTTGCCGGCGGTCATGGTGGCAATCATCCGCTCGCCCGGGCGATGGAACTGCTGCAGCTTGGCGAACGAGGAGATGTTGTCCAGCCCCGCATTGGTGCGGGTGTCGGCCAGCATCACCAGGCCTTCGTCGAGGAACAGGCCCACACAATAAGTCACATGAAACTCCCGGGAAGGTAACGCTCTGCGGCCTTGAGCAGCGCAGCGATGACAGCGTCTGGATCGCTATTGTGCCTGCTGTGCCGTTTCCACGATGGAAACCGTCACCTCGAGCGTCTCGGCGATGCCGCCGCGGCGCACGCCGCGCACCGGCGCGGCGTCGCGGTAGTCGCGGCCGCAGGCGATGCGCACATAGTGTTCGTCCGGGCACTGCCGATTCGCCGCATCGAAGCCGACCCAGCCCAGGTCGTCCACGAACACTTCCGCCCAGGCGTGGCTGGCTGCCGCCGAGTCGCCCAGCGGGCACAGGTAGCCGCTGACGTAGCGCGAGGGAAAGCCGATCGAGCGGGCCATGCCGATCATCACGTGGGCGTGGTCCTGGCATACC
>DASUJJ010000267.1:0-8292 GCA_036279335.1 Dyella sp. | reverse complement strand
ATCTGTCCGGCCCCCGCTCCTCCGCGCCGCGTGTGGGCGAGGCCTTGCGCGCACTGATGCTGGCGCAGTGCCGGCAGGTGGATCGCGCGCTCAACCATGCTCGCGCGCGCCATGCCGGCATCCATCGGGCGCGCAAAGGCTTCCGCACCTTGCGCGCGATGCTGGCGCTGCGCGGCAAGAAAGCCGCCGCCGCCGCATCGATCGACCAGCGCCTGCGCCGGCTCGCCCGCAGCCTGTCGGCACTGCGCGATGCCCGGGTGGCAGCGCAGACGGCCGAGACTTTGGCGGCCGACAGTGCACCGTGGCTGCCCGCGGCGCAGGCGTTGCGCGCGGCCTGCGAACAGAGCCTGGCAACGGCGCTGGCGGCTGATCCGCAGTTCGCGGCGCGGCGCCGCCAGCTGGCCCGGGCTCGCGAGGCGATCGACGCGCTGCCGTGGTCGAAGATCAGCGCCAAGACCTGCTCCGCCGCGCTGCACCGCAGCCGCAAGCGCACCGGGCGCAGTGAAGCGCGGGCGCGCCGCCGCCGCACGCTGGAGCTGCTGCACGCATGGCGGCGCCGGCTGCGGCGTCAGCGTCTGCAGATGGATGCGCTGGCGGGCCTGGCGAAGATGTCGCCAGCGGTGCCGCTACCCGCGCACCGGCATCGCGACACGCGCCGGCTGCGGCGGCTGTCCGATGCGCTGGGGCACCGGCAGGACCTGCGCCTGCTGCGCCGCCACCTGGCGCGGATCGATCCTTCGCGCCTGCGCGGGCCGCTGCGGGTGCCGTTGCGCAAGGCGCTGGCCGAGGCCGACGCCGCGCTGGCGCTGCGTCATTGAAGCGGCTTCCGGCGGCGTTGCCAGAAGGGCGCAAACGTCCCACGCTTTGCTCGTTACGCCTTCGCCTTGGGCCACTCTCGCGGTGCTGAACCAACGCAGCCTGTTGATCCGCTCCATCCTCGCCGCGCTGGGCGCGCTGGTGATTTTTGCCAGCGGCACCTGGGGCACGCTGGCGCTGTGGTATCGGCTGCCAGGCGGCAGCGTGGGCCGCACGCTGGGCAGCCTGCTGTGGGCACTGCTGGTGCTCGCGCTGCTGACGCTGGCGATCCTCAAGCGGGCCTGGTGGCCGATCGGCGTCTACGTACTTTGCACGGTGCTGCTGCTGGCCTGGTGGTCCTCGATCCGTCCCGTGAACCAGCGCGTGTGGGCCGACGACGTGGCGCGCCTGCTCACCGGCGAGGTCACCGGCCATCACGTCACCCTGCACAACGTGCGCAACTTCGACTGGCGCAGCGACAGCGACTACGACGTGCGCTGGGAAACCCGCGAGTACGACCTCGACCACCTGGTTTCCGCTGACGCCATCCTGTCGTACTGGGACAGCCGCGCGATCGCCCACGCGATGATCTCGTTCGGCTTTGACGACGGCCGGCACGTGGTGTTCTCGGTGGAGATCCGCAAGAAGAAGGGCGAGGCGTTCTCCGAGATTGGCGGCTTCTTCAAGCAGTTCGAGATGGTGCTGGTGGCCGCCGACGAGCACGACATCGTGCGCGTGCGCACCAACGTGCGTGGCGAGGACGATTACCTGTACCCGATGACGCTGGAGCGCAGCACGATGCGCGCGCTGTTCCTTTCCTACGTGGACGCCGCCAACCAGCTGCACGAGCAGCCGGCGTTCTACAACACCATCACCTCCAACTGCACCACGCTGGTCTATCGCATGGCGCGCCAGCTCAACCCCGGCCTGCCGATGGACGTGCGCCTGCTGCTCACCGGCTATCTGCCCGGTTACCTGCGCGCCAACGGCGCCATCGACGCGAGCGCGCCGGCGGACGTGCAGCGGGCGCGATCCCGCATCACGGACAAGGCGCGGCGCAGTGGGCCGGCGGATGATTTTTCCCGCGCCATTCGCGCAGCGGCATCCGAAGGAGACCTGCCATGACCCATCGCTACGTGGCGCTGCTGCGCGCGGTCAACGTGGGCGGCACCGGCAAGCTGCCGATGGCCGAGCTGAAGGCCATGTGCGAGGAAATCGGGCTGGCGCGCGTGCGCACTTGGATCGCCAGCGGCAACGTGCTGTTCGAGTCGGCGTGGGACGAAGCCACCGTGAAGGCCACGCTGGAGCAGCGCCTGCATCGATACGCCGGCAAACCCGTCGGTGTACTGGTGCGCACGCCCGAGGCGATGGCGCAGGTGCTGGCCGACAATCCGTTTGCCACCGAACCGGGCAACCGCGTGGTGGCCATCTTTCTCGACACCGTACCGTCCGCCACGGCGCTCGACCACGTGTCCGGGCAGAAGGACGAGCGGATCGCACTGGGCCGGCGCGAGATCTACGTGCACTACGGCGACGGCATGGCCGACTCGCGACTGACGATCAAGGCCGCCGCGCAGGGCACGGCGCGCAACATGAATACCGTGGCCAAGCTGGCCGCGATGGCGGCCGACTGACGCACCGCCTCGGCGATCGGAACGCGAACGGAACGTTTTGTCGGCGCCCGATCAGAACGCGATCTGTGCGCGCACCTCGATCACGTTTGGATCCACCGGCAGCCCGCGGCGATTGCTGCGCGCATGCACGACATTGCCCTGCAGCTTGAGATAGCGGTTGAGGTACCAGTTGGCGCCCACGGTCCAATCGCGCTCGGTGCCGCCGAACACCGGGGCGTCGTCCAGATCCAGCTCGCTGTAGCGCACCGCCAGCTCCACCGCGCCGAAGGTACCCTTGGGCGTGACGTCGCCCACGTTGCCGCTGCTGTAGCCGCGCGATTCACCGGTCACGACCCAGCTGGCGAAGGCATACCAGCCCTTGCTGCGGTACGACGGCCGCCCGTCTGCGCGCTTCACGCGGGCGTCGAGGTACTCGCCCTGCAGCGACCATGGGCCGCCGATCCACAGCGCTTCCAGCCCCTTGCGGTCGATGTGGTCGACGGGCGCCAGGCTGCCCGAATCCACCAGCCGCACCGCGGTGAGCCCGGCTTCGGGGCGCGCGCGCAGCCGGGCAGCGGGCGGAGCGCGCAGGCCGCGGCTGTCGATGCGGCCATCGGGGTTTTCGCGCGAGGCGGAAACGCCCAGGTGCAGCACGTCGCCCGGCGCATTGCGCGGTGTCCACGCGGCGCGCAGTGCGGCCATGTGGCCGTCCGAGTCGCCTTGCAGATCGCCGCCCCAGTAGTAGCCGGCATTGACCAGCCAGGCGGGGCGCACGAGCGCCCAGTCCACGCCGATGCGCCGGCCCGCGTAGATCGCCTGGGTGGGCAGCGCGGTTTCGAGGAAGGTGGTGGAGCCGGTGCCGGTGTTGCCCTCGAAACCCACCGGCGTCTTGCTGAAGCCAGCGCGCAGCGCGCCCGCGTCGGTGCCGAACAGCGCCCTGGTCTGCACGCGGGCGAACACGTCCAGCCAGCTCCTGGCCTGGAAGTCGTACACCGCGGTGGCGTCGTAGACGCCCTTCTTTTTCACGTAGGCGCCCAGCTCCTTGCGCCGGTTGGTCTGCGCGTCGGCGAGGCGGCCGGCGTCGTGGGAGAAGCGGTCCACGTCGTACTGATACTTCAGGGCAATGCCGAGGTCCGTGCCGTCGGCGAACAGATGATGCGTCGGCCAGTGGCTGGCAAAGCTGTACGGCGGCGCGTCTGCAGCTTGGGCCGTAAGGGGAAACGCGAGCACCAGCATCAGCGCCGGGGGAAGCAGGTTGGTCTTGGTCATGGCGTGTCTTTCGTGGGGATGCAGGAGCAGGAATGGCGCACAGAGCGCGACGCACGGGGCGCCGGCCACCGCCGCCCGTGGAGCGACCGAATCGGCGCGGCAGCGCGGCGACTTGAGCGGGTGCTCGCTACACTGGCACGAGGCGCGGCTGTGCGCGCGGGCAGGTGGCGTCGATGTTTGAACTCAAGGGCATGCTGTCGCTGCACGCGGGCGAGCGTCACGCCGGCGGGCTCGATCGCATCGAACTGCTGGCCGCCATCGGCGAGACGGGCAGCATCAGCGCCGCGGCCCGCGCCGTGGGCATGAGCTACAAGGGCGCGTGGGACGCGATCGATGCGATCAACAACCTGTCCGACGAGCCGCTGGTCACCCGCGCCACGGGCGGCAAGCGCGGTGGCGGCACGCGGCTGACGCCGCGCGGCGAGCGGCTGGTGGCGGTGTTTCGCACCATGGCTGCCGAGCACGCGCGGTTCGTGCAGCAGCTGGGCGAGCTGGGCGCCGCGTCCATGCAGGATCTGCAGCTGATGCGCCGGTTCATGCTGCGCACCAGCGCACGCAACCAGCTGGCCGGCATCGTCGTGGCAGTGGAAACGGGCGCGGTCAATGACGCGGTGGAGCTGGCGCTGGCCGGCGGGCAGCGGCTGGCGGCCACCATCACGCGGCAAAGCACGCGCGACCTCGGACTGGTGGAAGGTCGGCAGGCGATTGCGCTGGTCAAGGCGTCGGCGGTGCAGCTGGAGCGCGCCGATCCTGCCGTGGAACCGACGGCGCGCAATCGACTCGCCGGCACGGTGGCGCAGCTCGATCGCGATGCGGCGCAGGCCGAGGTGGCGGTCGATCTCGACGGCGGCGGAGCCCTCGTCGCGGTGGTTTCTCAAGGTCACATCGACGCCCTCGGGCTGGCGATCGGACAACCGGTACTGGCGATCATCGACGCATCCAGCGTGTTGCTGGGCACCATCGACTGAGCCGCTCACGAGGCGCTGTCGCTGGCCGCTGCCGAGTCGCGGTGCAGTCGACCGTCACGGATCTCCAGTACGTGCTGGCCGAGCGCCTCGACGTCGGCCGGATCGTGGGTGATCACCAGCATCTGCACGTCCAGCCGCGCCTGCAGCGCCACCAGCTCGTCGCGCAGGCGGCCGCGCAGCGGCGGGTCGAGTGCGGCGAAGGGTTCGTCCAGCAGCAAGAGCTCCGGCTGCGGCGCCAGCGCGCGGGCCAGCGCCACGCGCTGCTGCTGGCCGCCGGAAATCTGCGAGGGATAGCGGTTGGCCAGGCCATCCAACTCGAACGCCTCCAGCCAGCGCTGCGCCGCTTCGGGCACCTGTCGCCGCGCCGGCTGGCGCAGGCCGGCCGTCAATCCGAACGCCACGTTCTGCGACACGGTGAGATGCGGGAACAGCGCGTAATTCTGGAACACGTAGCCGATGCGCCGGGCGCGCGCGGGCACATCCACGCTGCTTGCATCGTCAAACAGGGCGCGGCCACGCACGCCGATGTGCCCGGCGTCGGGGCGCATCAACCCGGCGATGGCGCGCAGGGTGAGACTCTTGCCCGAGCCGGATGGGCCGAACAGCACGATGCGCGGGCTGTCGGAGCGGAACGCCACGTCCAGCGAGAACGGGCGCTGCGGGTCGGCCATGAGGCGGCGGATATGGACGTCCAATCGCATCTCAGGCGCTCCGCCGCGGCGCGCGGCCGCGGGTGAGGCGACCGGCGAGCACCAGCACCACCACGCAGGTCACCGAGGCCACCGCGACCAGGATGTTGGCGCCGGCATCGTTGCCGGCCTCGATTGCCGAGTAGATCGCCACGGACAGCGTCTGCGTGCGGCCGGGCAGGTTGCCGGCAATCATCAGCGTGGCACCGAACTCGCCCAGCGCGCGGGCAAAGGCGAGCAGGGCGCCGGCGATGATGCCGCGCGCAGCCAGCGGCAGCGAGACGCGGAAGAACACGGCGAGCGGTGCCAGCCCGAGCACGCGCGCGGCGTCTTCCAGCTGCGGCTCGACGTTCTCGAACGCGGCACGCGCGGCTTTGTGCACCAGCGGAAAGGCGGCCAGCGTGGCGGCGATTACCGCGCCCTGCCAGGTGAACACCGGGTTGATGCCCAACTGCTCCAGCCAGCCGCCGATCACGCCGCGCCGGCCCAGCAGCACCAGCAGGTAATAGCCGAGCACCGTGGGCGGCAGCACCAGCGGCAGCGTGAGCAGCGCATCCACGGTGTTGCACCAGCGCGAGCGCCAGCGCGACAGGCCGTAGGCCACGGCCACGCCGAACACGAGGTTCAGCGCGGTCGCCCAGGTGGCGACCTTCAGCGAGAGCAGCAGCGGTTGCCAGATGTCCGGCGTCACGCTCAGGGCGCCAGGAAGCCGGCATCGGCCAGCAGCGCCTGGCCCTTGGCCGAGCGCACGAAGGCGATGAAGGCGCGCGCTTCGTCGGCGTGCTTGCTGTGTGCGACGACGGCGATGGGGTAGGTGATCGGCGTGGTCGACGGAATGCGCAGCGCCACGATCACCTTGCCGCGGGCCACGGCCGCGTCGGTGGCGTAAACGAAGCCGGCGTCGACCTCGCCGCGCACCACGTAGTCCAGGCACTGGCGCACGTTGGTGGCCAGCACGGACTTGTCTTTCAGACGTCGAGCAAGGCCGGCCTGATCGAGCACACCCTGCGTGTAGCGACCCACCGGCACCGAGGCCGGATCGCCCCAGGCGATGCGCTTGAACGAGGCGTGGGTGAGGTCGTCCAGCGAGGCGACCTTCTCGCCGCCCGTCGGCACGATCAGCACCAGCTGGTTGGCGGCGAAGTCCGCGCGGCTGGCGGCGATGATGGCGCCCTGGGCCTGCGCCTCGTCCATCGCCACCTGATCGGCCGAAGCGAACACGTCCGCCGGCGCGCCGTTCACGATCTGCCGCAGCAAGGTGTCGGAGGAGGCGAAGTTCAGCACCACGTGGGTGCCGGGATGGGCCGCTTCGTAGGCCGCGGCCACGGAGTGGAACGCATTGGTGAGGCTGGAGGCCGCCGACACGACCAGATCGTCGGCCTGCGCGGTGCCGACCAGGCTGGCGAAAGCGACCACCGCGGCGCCGGCACTGCGGCGCAGCCAGGGCGTGGTCATGCGTGGCCTCTCTCGTCCCGTTATGTAGAACGCTATATAACGATGAAATCCTGCACGGGACAAGCGCCGCGGCTCAGCGGCTGCGGGCGAGGGCGACGGTGCCGGCCAGCATCAGCAACGCGGCGAGGGCGAATCCGGCCGCCGGCGAGTGCAGGCTCCAGGCCAGCCCCACCGCGGCGCTGGAGACGAACTTCGCCACGCCGTTGACCGTGCCCAGCGCGCCGTAGCTGGTGGCCAGCCGCTCGGGCGGCACCATTGCCGCGGAGACGGTGGATTCCAGCGCCTCCTGCGTGGCCACGTAGAGCCCGGCCACGAAAAAGATGCCGGCTAGCACCGGCAGGCTCGCCGTGCTGAACCAGCACGCCAGCGCGGTAAACACCGCGGTGAGCGCGCCCAGCGCATAGCCGGCGACCAGCACCGGGCGATGCCCCACGCGGTCGGCCAGCGCGCCGATCGGATACGAGGCGAGCACCTGCACCACGTTGCGCCCCACGTAGAGCAGGCCGGCCACCTGCGCGGCGCGCACCACGCCCATCGACGGCGTGAGCAGCACGGTGGCGGCCAGGATCAGCAGGCTGTGCGAGAAATCGCCGATGCCGAACAACCCCACCGCGCCGAGGTAGCGCTTGAACCGCGTCGGCAGCGTGCGCAGCGAGTGCATCAGCTGCAGCGCCGGATTGATCGAGCGCTGCGGATCGCGCACCAGCAGCAGGAACGCCAGCACCGCCAGCGCACCGGGGACCAGCGACAGCCACAGCACCAGCCGGAACGGCCACGCCGCATCGTGCGCGGGCTGGCCTTGCGCCCAGCCGAGCAGCACCACGCCCAGCAGCGGCCCGGCGACGGCGCCCAGGGTGTCGGCGGCGCGATGGAAACCGAACGCGCGCCCGCGCGTTTCCTCACTCACCGCCTGCACCACGATGGCGTCGCGCAGCGGACCGCGCAGCCCCTTGCCGAACCACGACAGCAGCCGCCCGGCCAGCAGCAGCGGCCAGCCCGCGGCGAGTGCGATCAGCGCCTGACCCACTGGCGTCAGCGCATAGCCCACCAGCACCAGCGCCTTGCGATGGCCCAGCTTGTCCGCCACGTGGCCGGCGGCCATCTTGGTGAAGCTCGCCACCGCATCCGCGGCGCCCTCGATCAGCCCGAGCGCCGCCGCCGGCACGCCGAGCACGGCGAGGAAGCCGGGCAGGATTACCGTAGTGGTCTCGTAGCAGAAATCGCCCAGCGCGCTGGTGATGCCGGCGCCGGCCACCGTGCGGTTCAACCAGCGCGGTGGAGCGAGTGTCGGCTGCGGCGTGCTATTCGGTTCCATTGGACGTTCCGCAGGGGAGGCGGGTATTACCGGCGAGGCAGATACGGCGGCGGTTGCGAACGGTGACGCCGGGAACTTCAAAAACCGGTTTTCTTCTTGTCGCCCCCGCGACCCGGGCTCCGGGGGTGTCGTCCATTCGAGCTTTGGGTTTCCGCGTACAAACGAGCAGCGAATACCGTCAGAGCTGG
>DASUJJ010000266.1:0-9402 GCA_036279335.1 Dyella sp. | reverse complement strand
TTGCCGACCATGAAGCCGGTGATGTTCTGCAGGAATACCAGCGGCACGTTGCGCTGGTTGCACAGCTCGATGAAGTGCGCGCCCTTCAGCGCGCTCTCGGCGAACAGGATGCCGTTGTTGGCGACGATGCCCACCGGGTAGCCGTGGATGTGCGCGAAGCCGCAGACCAGGGTCTTGCCGTAGCGCGCCTTGAACTCGTGGAACTCCGAGCCGTCGACGATGCGCGCGATCACCTCGCGAATGTCGAACGGGCGGCGCGTGTCCTGCGGGATCACGCCGTACAGTTCCTCGGCCGGGTACTTCGGTTCGATCAGGGTGCGCAGGGCGAGCGGCATCTCCTTGGTGCGGTTGAGATGGCCCACGATGTCGCGGGCGATCGCCAGCGCGTGCGCATCGTTCTCGGCGTAGTGGTCCGCCACGCCGGAGATGGACGTATGGACGTCCGCGCCGCCCAGCGTCTCGGCGTCCACCACCTCGCCGGTGGCCGCTTTCACCAGTGGCGGACCGCCGAGGAAGATCGTGCCCTGCTCGCGCACGATGATGGTCTCGTCGCTCATCGCCGGCACGTAGGCGCCGCCGGCGGTGCAGCTGCCCATCACCACCGCGATCTGCGGAATGTTGAGCGAGGACATCCGCGCCTGGTTGTAGAAGATGCGGCCGAAATGCTCCTTGTCCGGAAACACCTCGTCCTGCAGCGGCAGGAACGCGCCGCCGGAGTCGACCAGGTAGACGCAGGGCAGGCGGTTTTCCAGCGCCACTTCCTGCGCGCGCAGGTGCTTCTTCACCGTCATCGGGAAGTAGGTGCCGCCCTTCACCGTGGCGTCGTTGGCCACCACCACCACCTCGATGCCGTTGACCCGGCCGATGCCGGTGATCAGGCCCGCTGCCGGCGCGGCGCCGTCGTACATACCGTGCGCGGCCAGCGGCGACAGCTCCATGAACGGCGAGCCGGGATCGAGCAGGGCGCGGATGCGCTCGCGCGGCAGCAGCTTGCCGCGCGCGGTGTGTTTGTCGCGGGCCTTGGCCCCACCGCCCTCGGCCGCCCTCGTCAGCTCCCGGTGCAAATCATCCGCCGCCGCGCGCAGTTGCGCCGCATTGGCCTGGAACTCGGGCGACCGGGGGTCGATCTGCGAGGCGATCACGCTCATGGACAAGCCTGCCGTGCGAAGGGAAACCTCCATGATACCGGCGCAGCGCAAACGGCCCATAACGCACCGCCGCAAACCGACCGCCGTGCGCCATCCGCCGGACGACTGAAACGATCGCTTGCTCGTGCATAACGCCTTCCCGCTTGCGTGAAAGATGCGGAAATGCCGGCTGCAAGCTCGACGTGGATCGTGTCGCCAATGGTCAGGCGCCCGCCACGCGTCACGAGGAATCAGAGGGCGAGGAGATCCGGAGAAACCGAAGAGCGATGGCGCGAGGGAACAAGCAGCATCCTCGGTGCGCGCGCGATATTCAGTGGCGGCGTTCATCGTGCGGGCGATGTGCGCGAAAGCGAAGCGCCCAAGCCGCGGAGGCACGGGCGGCATCCAACGGTCGGTCTGTCCGGCGCCGGCCAGTCCCAGTCACGTTCGATCCCATCGCCTGACCGCCGCACGGAGGCGGAGGCGTCCGATTGGCTGCCGTGTCGAGTGGCTCATGGCGAAGCGGGATGTAGCTCATGCGTGCTGCCCCACGGGGCCGCACCGTGACGGTCTGATTACCCGCGCCCGTTGCGCACGGAGGTCAGCGTCGGATCGAAGACTCGAAACGCCCTGTGTGTGGCATGGTGTGTCGGTTCGACGATCCGATGGTTTCAGGTCAGGAGCCGCAGCGTGACACTTCACAGCTTGGAAACATGCATTCAGGCATGCCGCAAATGCGAAGGCATCCTGGCCAGGTTTGACGTTGAGCCGCGACCGATCTTCAGTGGAGGGATCGGTTATCCCATTTTCTTGTTGGGTCAAGCGCCGGGAAAGACCGAATACGAGAAGCGCGCGCCTTTTCAGGGCGATGCCGGAAAATCGATCAAGGCACAGTTTGCCGAGTGCGGGCTCTCGACATTCGAGGGCGCGGTATACCAAACCTCGGTCACCAAATGCTTCCCCGGGCGTCGCGCCGGATCATCCACGGATCGCCGGCCCAGCTCGGTCGAAGTGAGCCATTGTCTGTCCTTCCTTGAACGTCAACTGGAGCTGATACGGCCGAAGTTGCTCGTCTGCCTGGGCACTCTCTCGTGGGAAGCATTTCTGTCCATGCAGGAGCGCGCGGAGCCGGGCTACTGTTCGCGTGAGGTGGGTATAAGGCGCCCAACTGACGTGAGGGTCACCCATATGGTCGGGCGGCGCTTTCAGTGGCGTTCGACGATCGTGCTGCCCATGATCCATCCTGCAGGGAGCGCCAATGGAGCGCGGTCCCGGTATCCCGACCAAGACAAGGCGTCAAAGGTTCTTTTGAGCAAGTCGCTTGCTGAATTGGGTTTGCGCGATGTCTGACCCCTCCATCGTCGGGCCGTTTTCCGTCAACCTGGGCGGCCATTCCGATATTGGGCGTTTGATATGCGCCTTGGCCGATGCCGGCCACCAATATCCGGCCGATCAGGGCGGAGGCCGCTGATCGCGACCCGTTGCCGAGACGCATCAACCCCGACCGTGTTCGTGAAACCATGTGGCTGGCCACATCGGGGTTACTCGCTGGTCACGTGGAAGTGCCGCTTGAACGCCACTTCGCCCGTCACCGGCTCGCCCAACTCCCGCACATGGCGATGCCACGTATACACCGCATGGGCGATCAGACCTGCCGCGTCGGAGTCGCCGATATTGCGCCCGCTGTGGATGCCGGCGTCGGCCCAGTCGGCTTCGCGTTCGGGCAGTTGCTGGTAAAGCGCATCGTCGGGCAGGCGGGCAGTGACGGTGAGGAAGGTGTCGACGGTTAGCGTGTGCTGGCGGCTCTCCCACGCGTGGTGGAGGGTGAGCGTGTCGCCGTCACAGCCGGCGACGGTGTGGGAGACGATCACTTCGACGCCGAGCATGGCCAGGCGCTCGCGGATGTGGCGGTAGTCGGAGGTGTTCTGGCTCCACGGGGCGACGGTGTCTTCCTGCATCACGTACACCACCTCGCCACCGTGGGCGCGCAGGTGTTCCCCGGCGAGGCTGGTGTAATAGACGCCGTCGTCGTCCAGCACGGCGACGCGGCTCGTGGGCTTCCCTGGCTCGGCAGGAACGGGGCGGCGATGGACGGGCGCGGCGCCGATCAGGTCGAGCACGCCGCGCCTGATCGACCACCCCACGGTGTCCGGAGCGGTGAAGCGGCCCACGCCCACCACGGGGTTGCTGGTGCACTGTTTGACGTAGGCGACGAACGGCTCCTGCCCGCCCTCGGCGGCGAAGCGCCAGCGCACCGAATCGTTGTAGCAGGCGGCCACGTTGCCCCTGGTTGTGGAGCGGGCTCGTCTCGGTATCCAGGCCCCGGTGCAAACCGGGGCTTTCCCTTTGCGCCGGTTCAACGGCTGATTCTCAAAGGCCAAAAAAAACCGGCCACCCGAGGGTGGCCGGTTGATGCGTTGAAAAACTCTGCGGACGAATTACTTGTCCTTGGAGTCGTCGGCAGCATCCTTCGCATTGTCGGCAGCGTCCTTGGCGGCGTCGGCCGCCTTGTCGGCCTGGTCGGCAGCGTTGTCGGCCGCTTCCTTGGCGTCCTTCATCATGCCGTCGCCGGCGGCCATCATGCCGTTGCCGGCCGTCGAGGCGGCGGCAGCAGCCTGCTGGGCCTGGTCGGCGGCCATGCCGGCCTGGTCGGCAGCCATCTTGGCCTGGTCAGCCGCCTGCTCGGTGGCTGCGGTCGGAGCGGTCGCCGCCGCCTGCTGGGCCTGGTCGGAAGCCTGCTGCGCCTGGTCAGCCGACTTCTGGGCGTCCTGCGCGGAATCCTGCGCGCCGTTGCTGCAAGCCGCCAGCAGCGCGACGAGCGCGGAGGCGAGAAGGGTACGCGTGAACTTCATAGTGGATCTCCTTTGCCGTGGAATGCCGTATGGCCCGTTATTAATAGCGGTTTCGCGTGAAAGTCGCCACCGGTTTCTCGATGTTACGAAAACCCAATAACGCGGCCGTTAAGCATTTGCCTGAGAGGGCGAGCGGGATTGTTCATCCCGAAGCGTGACGATTCAGTCGATGCGCTCCACGGCGATGGCCGTTGCCTCTCCACCGCCGATGCAAAGCGTGGCGATACCGCGCTTGAGACCGCGCACCTTCAGCGCGTTGAGCAGGGTCACCACCAGGCGGGCACCGCTGGCGCCGATCGGGTGGCCGAGCGCGCAGGCGCCACCGTTGACGTTGACCTTGTCGTGCGAAATGCCCAGTTCCTTGATCGGCGTCATCGCCACCACGGCGAACGCCTCGTTGATCTCGAACAGATCCACGTCTTCGACCTTCCAGCCGGCCTTGGCCAGCACCTTCTGGATCGCGCCGACCGGCGCGGTGGTGAACCATTCCGGCTCCTGCGAATGGGTGGCGTGCGCCACGATGCGGGCCAGCGGGGCCAAGCCGCGGGCCTTGGCATCATCGGCCGACAGCAGCACCAGCGCGGCGGCGCCGTCGGAAATGCTCGACGAGCTGGCCGCGGTGATGGTGCCGTTGTCCTTCTTGAACGCCGGGCGCAGGGTGGGGATCTTGCTGACGTCGGAGCGGCCGGGCTGCTCGTCGGTGTCCACCACCACATCGCCCTTGCGGCCGGACACGGTGACCTGGGCGATCTCGCCGGTGAAGGCGCCGTTCTTCTGCGCCTCCAGCGCGCGATTCACCGAGGCGGTGGCGAACGCGTCCTGCTCCTCGCGGGTGAAGTGGTACTTGTCGGCGCAGAGCTCGCCGAACACGCCCATTGCCTTGCCGTCGTAGGGGTTGGTCAGGCCGTCCCAGGCCATGTGGTCGACCAGCTGGCCGTCGCCGTAGCGGATGCCGGTGCGGGCGTTGACCATGTGCGGGGCGTTGGTCATCGACTCCATGCCGCCAGCGACGACGACGCTGGCCGAGCCGGCCTTGATCAGGTCGTGGCCGAGCATGATCGCCTTCATGCCCGAGCCGCACACCTTGTTGATGGTGGTGGCGCCGGCCGACAGCGGCAGGCCGGCGTGGATCGACGCCTGGCGGGCCGGCGCCTGGCCGAGGTTGGCCGGCAGCACGCAGCCCATGATCACCTCGCTCACCTCGGCCGCGGGCACGCCGGACTGCTCCAGCGCGGCCTTGATCGCGGTGGCGCCGAGTTTGGGCGTGGGCACGCCGGTGAACTGGCCGAGGAAGGAACCGATGGCGGTGCGCTTGGCACCGGCGATAACGACGCTGTCAGACATGGAATTCTCCGGGGGGATACCTGGGGCGCGATGGCGCGGTAGGAACCCCGCGATTATCGCAGCCGCCGACAGAGGGCGGCAAACCACCGCAGCGCAGTGATCGGCGACGCGATGCGGGGGTAGGGTGTTGTGACAATATCGGCGTCATCAAAGGGTCGGCGGGGAGCCGGCATGATCCCGGTCCAACACGAAGTCAGGGGAAATCCGCCATGAGCAAGTACGGTCGGGCGCTGCTGCCGCGCCGCATGCCTTTGATGATTGCCGCCGCCCTCGGCCTGGCGGGTTGCGGCGGAGGCGGCGGCAACGTCCGTCCCACCAGCACGCCCCCGCCGCCGCCGGCGCCCAGCACGGTGCAGCCCGAATTCGACGCCCATCTGTCGCTGAGCAATGCGTATGCGGCGCATGAGGCCGGATTCACCGGTGCCGGCGTGACCATTGGCGTCGTCGATACGGGTATCAACCCCAATCATCCGGCGCTGACCGGTCGGGTGAAGGCGCTGCTGCTGTATGTCGATCCGGCGACCAACGACACCACCAAGGGCGACGTGGTGGGCCACGGTACGTGGACTTCGCAGATCGCTGCCGGCCGGCCGTTCGGTCAGTGGCCCGGCGGCATTGCGCCGGATGCGGAGCTGGTATCCGCGCGCATCATCAACGACACACCGCCCAAGGACGACGGCTCCGGCCTGGGCAACAAGGTCGAGCCGTCCGATGCGGACTTCTTCGGCCAGTACCTGCTGCCGGACCTGATCGACCAGGGCGTGGAGGTGATGAACAACTCGTGGGGCGGGTTGTATTTCGATCCATCCAACGCCGCGGCGGTGGGCACCGCGTTCGGCGATGCGTTTCGCCCGTTCGTGGTCGATCACGACGGCCTGGTGATATTCGCCACCGGCAACGACAGCCGCAGCGAGCCCTCCGATACGGCGGCCATTCCGTATTACGCGCCGGACCTGGAGCGCGGCTGGCTGGCGGTGGCCGCCTACGACTCGCTGTATCCCGAAAAACAGCAGTTGGCCGATTACTCCAATGCCTGCGGCAAGGCGATGAACTACTGCCTGGTGGCGCCCGGCGACGTGATCGTCACCGGCGCGGACGACACGGCCGGGCATCCTACCTATTACGTAGTCTCCGGCACCTCGTTCTCGACGCCGGCGGTGGCCGGTGCAGCGGCGGACGTGTGGCAGGCGTTCCCGTACTTCAACAACGATCTGGTCCGACAGACCCTGTTGGGCACCGCCAAGGACCTCGGTGCGCCGGGCGTGGATGCCACCTTCGGTTACGGCCTGCTCGACGTGGGCAAGGCGGTGAAGGGGCCGGCGCAGTTCAACTGGGGCGACGTCACCGTCAGCTTCAGCGGCGAGTCGAGCTGGGACAACCCGATCTCCGGTGCGGGCGGCCTGATCAAACGCGGTGACGGCACCCTCATCCTGAGCCAGCCCTCGACCTATGCCGGTCTCACCCAGGTGCAGCAGGGCGGGCTGATCGCCGACTCGCTGGCCGGCAGCGTGGATATCGCAGCACTCGCCTCGTTCGGCGCCAACCACGTGGGCGGCAGCATCACCAATGCCGGCACGCTGGACCTGGGCAACGCCGGCGGCACCACGCTCGACGGCAGCTATACCCAGCAGGCGGGCGGGCGGCTCGCGCTGTCGCTGGGCTCGTCGCTTGTGGTGGCTGGCACCGCCACGCTCAACGGCGGTGACCTCTACGTCTACGACAAGAACAGCGACTACACGATCAGCTCGCACACCAACGTGCTCACCGCCGCGCAGGGCCTCAGCGGCACCTTCGACGCACTGAACACGCCGAACAACGTGCTGCTCACCGCCACGCTCAACTACGACGCCACCAGCGCCTGGCTCGACGTGACCCAGGTCAACGTCACGCAGGTGTCCGGCACCAGCTATACCGCCGCGTCGTTCGGCGCGGCGCAGCGCGTGCAAGGTGCGTTCGAGCAGCTCAATGCGCAGTTCGGCGGCAGCAGCACGGCCTTGCCCATCGGCAGCGACTTCGTCGCCGGCGCGGCCAGCCTGCAACGCGTGGCCAGCACGGCGGCGCTGCAGAGCTCGCTGCAGAGCCTGTCCGGCCAGCTGCATGCGGCCAGCGCGGCGATGACCTTCGAGGCGATCGATGCGGGCACGCGCGCGCTGTCCGACCACGTCGACCAGCTGCTCGACGGCCCGCAGGTCAGCGCGTGGAGCGAGAGCCTCGGCTATCACGGCTCGATGTCGCGCGCCGGCTACGGCAACGTGGGCGTGGACCTCAGCGGCTGGATGACCGGCGCCGACCGCCGTTTCGGTGCGAACGGCTTTGCCGGCTATGCGATCAGCCAGGCCGACGGCCTGGGCCGCCTGGCAGAGTCGGCCGACCAGGGCCGCAGCCATGCGATGGAAGCGATGCTCTACGGCGGATTGGTGAAAGGCTCGTGGTACGCGGTGGGCCGCTTCGGTGCGGGCCACTACCGCGAAACCATGCGCCGCGCCGTGCAGCTGGGCAGCTTCGGCAGCGGCGTGGCCAGCAACACCAACGGCCGCTACGGCGTGGCCTACGGCGAAAGCGGTTACCGCTTCAACGCGGGCGGCATGCACCTCACGCCCTACGCCAACCTGCAGTACGCACAGATCCGCCGCGATGCCTTCAGCGAAACCGGCGGCAGCGGCTTCGGCCTGAAGACGCCCTCGCAGACCATCGCACGCTGGCAGGCGGGCGTGGGCCTGCGCGCCAGCCAGGGCTGGACGCTGGGCAACGGCTCGCGCCTGGAGTGGACCAGCCACCTGCAATGGCAGCGCGCGTTCGGCCTGCGCGGTGACGTGTTCGAGGCCAGCTTCACCGGCGTCAACCAGTGGGCACCGGTCGGTGGCATCGGCGTGTCGCGCTACGGCGGCGTGATCGGCACCGGGCTGGACTGGACGATCTCCGCGCGCAGCAGCTTCAGTGTGGGCGTGGACCAGTACTTCGGCCAGCGCGATCAGGCCCGCATGGCAACGCTGAACTACCGGCTCGCGTTCTGATCAAATCCATCCTCGCTGTGCAACGGAAACGGCCCGCATCACGCGGGCCGTTTTTATTGCGTCGCGCTGTCGAGCGTCAGCTCTTGCCGTGGAACAGCTCGCGGCCGATCAGCATGCGGCGGATCTCGTTGGTGCCGGCGCCGATCTCGTACAGCTTGGCATCGCGCAGCAGGCGTCCGGCCGGGTAGTCGTTGATGTAGCCGTTCCCGCCCAGCGACTGGATCGCCTCCAGCGCCACCTTCACCGCGTTGGTCGAGGCGTTGAGCAGGCAGGCGGCCGGATCGATGCGCGACTTGTGCCCGGCGTCGAGCTGCTGCGCCACCATGTAGGCGAAGCCGCGCGAGGACTGCAGCGCCGTGTACATGTCGGCCACCTTGGCCTGCATCATGCCGAACGTGCCGATCGGCGCATTGAACTGCTTGCGCTCGCGCACGTAGGGCAGGGTGAGGTCGAGCGCCGCCTGCATCAGGCCGAGCGGGCCGCCGGAGAGCACCAGCCGCTCGGTGTCCAGGCCGCTCATCAGCACGCGCACGCCTTCGTTCACTTCGCCAACGATGTTTTCGGCCGGGATCTCGCAGTTGTCGAACACCAGCTCGCAGGTGTTGGAGCCGCGCATGCCGAGCTTGTCCAGCTTCTGCGCGGTGGTGAAGCCCTTCATGCCCTTCTCGATGATGAAGGCGGTCATGCAGCGGCTGCCGGCGGCGCGCGGGGCGGTGCGCATGTACACCAGCAGCACGTCGGCGTCGGGGCCGTTGGTGATCCACATCTTCGAGCCGTTGGCGACCCATACGTCGCCCTTCAATTCGGCGCGGCAGCTCATCGAGCCGACCACGTCGGAGCCCGCGCCCGGCTCGCTCATCGCCAGCGCGCCGACGTACTCGCCCGAGCACAGCTTGGGCACGTATTTCTGCCGCTGCGCCTCGTTGCCGTTGTGGAAGATGTTCTGCACGGCGAGGTTGGAGTGCGCGCCGTAGGACAGGCCCACCGAGCCCGAGGCGCGCGAGATCTCCTCCATCGCCACCGTGTGCGCGAGGAAGCCCATGCCGCTGCCGCCGTGTTCCACCG
>DASUJJ010000265.1:0-2394 GCA_036279335.1 Dyella sp. | reverse complement strand
GTCAAGGACGGCGGCTGCCTGCAGATTGGCATCGGCGCGCTGTCCGATGCGCTGGTGCAGGCGCTGCTGCTGCGCCAGCACGAAAACCTGGCCTGGCGCGCTGCGCTGGAAGCGCTGGACACCGGCTACGTCACCCACACGCTGGCGCTGGCACTTGGCGGCATGGAGCCGTTCCAGCGCGGCCTTTACGGCGCCAGCGAGATGGTGATGGACGGCTTCATGCATCTGCAGCGCGGCGGCATCCTCAAGCGCCGCACGTGGGACAACCTCGCGCTGGAACGCGCGTCGGCCATCGGCCGCCTGCCCGAAGGCGCACCCGGCGGCCACTACCTGCGCGGCGCGTTCTTCCTCGGCTCGCGCGAGCTCTATCGCTGGCTGCACGAGACCGAGGCGGCGGACCCGGACGCGATCGACATGTGCCGCGTCTCCAACGTCAACCAGCTCTATGGCGACCACCAGGTGCTTGCCAGCCTGCAGCGGCGCGGCGCGCGCTTCTTCAACACCTGCATGATGGCCACGCTCACCGGGGCGGCCATCTCCGACGGGCTGGAAGACGGCCACGTGGTCAGCGGCGTGGGCGGCCAGTACAACTTCGTGGCGATGGCCCACGAGCTGCCGGACGGGCGCTCGGCGCTGCTGCTGCGTTCCACCCGCGACGGCCCGCACGGGGCGCAGACCAACATCCGCTTCAACTACGGCGCGGCGACGATTCCGCGCCATCTGCGCGATCTGTTCGTCACCGAGTACGGCGTGGCGGAGCTGCGTGGCAAGACCGACGAAGAGTGTGTGGAGGCCATGCTGTCGATCTGCGACGCGCGTTTTGTCGACGCGCTGGCGGCCGAAGCGAAATCGCACGGCAAGCTGCGCGCGAATTTCGTGATCCCCGACGCCTGGCGCCAGCATCGCCCGGAGCTGCTCGCCGCGGCGCTGGCGCCGCTACGATCGCGCGGGCTGATACCCACCTTTCCGTTCGGCAGCGACTTCACCGAGGTGGAGCAGCGCCTGCTGCCGGCGCTGGGATGGTTGAAGGCGAACAGCCGCAGCTGGCGCGGCAAATGGGCGCTACTGAGCGCGCTGGCGCAGCCCGGCGAAGCGCGCGAAGGAGAGGCCGAGGCGTTGGCGCGGATGGGCTTCGCGCATGCCACGTCACTGCCCGACCGGGTGCAGCGGCGGCTGCTGCAGGCGGCCCTGCGGCGGGCCCCGCTGGCGGCGCTCGTCGGCGAAGCGTAGCTGTCGAGATGGCCAGGGCGGAGTGCCGGCGCAGGCCCTGCGGCGAGTTCGCTCGGCGCGGCGCCGCGACGTTGATCAAGGCGACGACAGCACCGCTTTGCGTTCTTTGGTGCCGTGCCACGCGATTACCGGGACTCGGAGCCGCCCTTTCGTTGCGCCGGTTGTCGACCCAGGCGTGAGCTGGGCAGTGCCGCTTCTCGATCCGCCGGGCCGGCCGGCGCCGGAACCGGCGCGGCGTGATCGTCGGGTGTGGTGATCGATGTTTTGCTGCGGGCGCGCGAGCGGGGTGATCCCGGCTCAACGCGCGGACTTCAACGCGCGGACTGCTTCGCGTCATCCTCCTCGGCATCGCTGCGCACCTGCGCATGGCTGATGAGGCCGAAGATCAGGCTGCCCCCCACGATGTTGCCGAGCAGCGTGGGCAGGGCGAAGTGCAGCAGGTAGTCGCCCATCGTCGCCGAGCCGTCGAATACCAGGTACATCACCTCCACCGAGCCGACGATGATGTGGGTGAAGTTGCCCAGCGCGATCACGTAGGTGACGATCACGATCACCGCGATCTTGCTGCGCTCGGCTGACGGCAGCAGCCACACCATGGTGGCAATCAGCCAGCCCGCGATGATGCCCTTGGTGAACATCTGCCACGGGGTGTTCTCCATCAGCGAGGCGCCCACGGCGTGCATCGATGTCTGCGTTTCGGCGTCGAACAGCTGCAGGTTCTGCAGGCACCACGCAAACAGTGCGCACCCGATCACGTTGCCCACGAACACCACGCCCCACAGCCGCAGCAGGCAGCCGAGCTTGACCCAGCCGGGGTCGGTCATCAGCGGCAGCACCGCCGTCATGGTGTTTTCGGTAAACAGCTGTTGCCGCGCCAGGATCACCACCAGGAAACCGAACGGGTAGCCGAGGCACTCGATCAGGAACGCACCGGGTATTCCCTCCACATGGTGGTGGAGCAGGGCACGTGCCAGCATCGAGAAACCCATCGTCAGGCCGGCCGCCAGCGACGACCAGCCCAGCGCCGACACGCTGCGCGCCAGCTCCTGTTCGCCTTCGCGCCGGATCGTCTCGTGCAGCACCACCGGCCGCGGCGGGCGCAGGTCGTGCACGTCGCCGCGTTCCTCGCGCGACATGGCAAAGCCTTCGCCTTCCGCTTTCGTG
>DASUJJ010000264.1:0-4481 GCA_036279335.1 Dyella sp. | reverse complement strand
CCCCGGCCCGGTCGAGCTGGGCGACATCATCCGCGACGACGCGATCCTCAGCTACAAGCTGCTCAGCTGCGTCAACTCGGCCTACTTCTCGCTGCCCAAGCAGCTGAAATCGGTACAGCAGGCGGCGATCTTCTTCGGCGTCACCCGCATGCGCAACTGGATCTACACCATGTCGCTCAGCGGCATGGACGACCGCCCGCCGGAGCTGCTGCGCGCGGCACTGATCCGCGCCCACATGTGCGAAAAGCTTGCCGCCGGCGCCGGCATGCCGCGCGACAAGCAGGAGATGGCGTTCACCACCGGCCTGTTCTCGCTGCTGGACACGCTAATGTGCGCGCCGATGGAGTTCGTGCTCAGCCACCTGCCGCTGGTGCCGGAAATCGCCGAGGCGCTGGTCGGCGGGCGGGGACCGTTCGGCCCGCTGCTGGAGCAGATCTACGCGTGGGAGGCCGGCGAACTCACCGGCCAGAACGCCCAGCCGCAGCGCATCCAGCGCATGGCCGCGATCTACCTGGAAGCGACCCAGTTCGCCGACCAGGTGTTCTCGCACGCGGAAGCCAAACCGAACTGATCGGCGCTTTCCGTTCGGACCCGGTCACGATCCGCTGAAGGGGCCGCCGCAGGGCGGCCCCTGGCGTTTGCAGCGGGTGTCGATGCCCGATGGAACCGCCGACGCGCCGGGTCAGCGGTTTTCGCTGTGCCGATGATGTCGCCGCCACAGGGGCCACGCGGCGAGCGCCAGCCCCAGCACCGCGAGCTCGAACCAGTGCAGGCTCACACCGGCGCTGCCGCCCAGCCACATCGCGCCACCCACGGCACCGACCAGCAGCGCGCCCAGACCCACCGGCAGCAGCAGATCACTGATGTGCTCACGACGCTCCCACAGCAGCGCCAGCACGCCCAGCGCGGCCAGCAGCAGCGCAATGATCCGGCGCAGCATTACCGCGTCCGGCGGTACCGGCAAATCCGGAAACACGTCCACCAGCGGACGCTCGCCCACCTGCACCTCGAAACCCTTGCCGTCCGCCGCATCGGCTGCCGGCACCAGGGTGTCGCCATCGAGGCGGCCGACCACGGTCACGCTCTGCAGCGGCACCGATTCCCAGCTCACGCGCAGGTCGCCCAGGCGCGGCGAGTCCGGATGCTCGCTGGTGGTGAGGTAACTGCCGTGCGCCGAGAAGCTGGCGGCCAGGTTGGGCGGCAAGGCGTTGATGTCGAGCGTCAAAGCTGCGCTGCCCGGCAGCGCATGCAGCAGCGGTGTCGACAGCCGGAAGCCGCCCAGGCGCACCTCGCCCGCGTCGAACTGGCGCCCGGCAATCGGAAAGCTGCCCGGATTGGCGTGGCCGGCCGGATGCTGGAAACGGCTGGAGTCGAGCGGGCGATCGGCCCAGTCCAGCTCATAGTAGGCGGTGCCGCCGACGACCACCTCGCGCCACTGGAACATTTCGACATGGCGAACCAGCACGGGCGTCGGCGCGCTCTGGTTGAAGTCGATATCCCGCGGCGGCGCGACCACCTCCGGCGTGCCGGCCACCCTCACCATGGCACCGTGCTGGCCCAGCTCCGGTCCGGTTTGCCGACCGAGATCAAGCGCCTGGCCACCGTGGCGCTGCGCCGCCTGCCGATAGGCCAGCAGCCCGTTTTCGGTGGATGCCAGCACGCACAGCGCGGCCAGCAGCAGCAGCGCTCCGAGTACCTTGAGCCACACGCCGCCGCTGGCGAGGGGGCGCAATCCGCGCATCACGCCGCATCCATGGCGGGCAGCGATCCGGCGAGTGCAGCCAGTTCGCGCGCGGTGCCGAAGCGGCCGCGCACGTCGCGGGTCACCTGGGCCAGGGCGCAGTCGTGGTCGTGGGTGAAGAACAGCCGCACGCCCCGGGAGAGCTTGTCTTCGAGGAAGTCGCGCTTCTCCTCGATCAGCCGCTCCGGCCAGCGGTCGTAGCCCATGGTGATCGGCAGGTGCACCCAATACCGTCCGGGGATCAGGTCCGCGCAGAACACCACGCCGCCGACCTCGGCCATCATCAGGCCCGGCGTATGGCCGTCCGAATAGTGGAAGCGCACTGCCTCGCCCAGGGTGGCCGAGTGCTCGCCTTCGACCAGCTCGAGCCGGCCGGTGGCCTGCAGCAACCCGGGCAGTTCGGGGATGAACGAGGCGCGGTCGCGCGGATGCGGATCGAGCGCGCGGCGCCAGTGCTCGGCCCCCACCAGGAAGCGTGCGTTGGGGAACAGCAGCTCCGGCGCACGCCCCTCGACCCACGGCGCCAGCAGGCCGCCGGCGTGGTCGAAATGCAGATGCGAGAGCACCACCACGTCGATGTCCTCGTGCGTGAGGCCGACCTCCGCGAGCGCATCGAGTATCACGTGATGCTCCTCCACCACTCCATAGCGCTCGCGCAGCGCCGGCTCGAAGAACGCGCCGATGCCGGTCTCGAACAGCACGTTTCGGCCATCCAGATCCTTCACCAGCAGGCAGCGGCAGGCGAGCGGGATGCGGTTTTCATCATCCGGCGTGATCCATCGCGACCACAGCGCCTTCGGCGCGTTGCCGAACATGGCGCCACCGTCCAGGCGCTGCGAGTTGCCGATGAGCGAGAACATTTCCACGATCATTACTCCCGCATTGCCACGGATTCGTCCGGAACGAATCCGGACGCCGAAGGCGGACCCGAGCGCAGCGAGGGGTGAGGCCCAGCGATGGGCCGAACCAACATGGCGCCGCGGTCGAGCCGCTGCGAGTTGCCGATGAGCGAGAACATTTCCATGGGTCGGCCCTGCAGGTAGAGCGCCGACTCAGGTCCCGTCGCCGGACCCGGTCAGCTGTCGGTATTTCAGGTCGAGCTGCGTGTCGGTTTCGACGTGCTCCGGGTCGATGATGATGCATTCGACCGGGCACACCACCACGCACTGCGGCTCGTCGTAATGCCCGTGGCACTCGGTGCAGCGGGCCGGATCGATCACGTAGAACTCCTCGCCTAGCGAGATTGCCTGGTTCGGGCAAGCCGGCTCGCAGACGTCGCAGTTGACGCAGGTGTCGAGGATCTTGAGGGCCATGGTGCCGTGCTGCCAGCGCAGGCCGACGCGCTGCGAGCAGCAGCACGCCGGCTTGTGCCAACACCCATTACATGGCGACGAAGCGAATGGTGGCGCTGGTCGGCGTCAGCACGTCCATCACGCGCTGCTTGTCGGCCTCGTCACCGATGAACAGCACGATCACGTCCTTGAACGAGCCGGGCTTGGCAGCGGCGAAGGCGGCCGTGATGAAGTCGGCGGTCTTGGCCGAGCTGGGGCCGGCGAATACCAGCATGTTGCCCGGCAGCACGCCGCGGGCGACCACGTCCTGCACCGCCTCGAGCTGGCGGCCGTACTTGGCCTGCGTCTCGGGATCGTCACCGGCCGGCACCAGGTAGGCATACGGACGGTCGGCGGACATGCCCTTCATGTTGGCCGCGACGATCTGGCCCAGGTAGGCGTTCCACGCCTTGGTGTCGTTCGGATCGGTGGGCTTGGAGACCTGCTGCACCTGCTGGGTGGCCTCCTGCGCCTCTTCCTGCTTGCTGCAGGCCGAGAGCATGACGGTACCGGCCAGGGCGAGCGTGGCGGCGAGAACGAACTTACGCATGGTGATCACCTTCGTTTTCAGGTTGCTTTTTGTGCCAGCGCTGGCGCATGGCCTGTTGCACCGCCGGATGCACGAAACCGGAAATATCCCCGCCGAGGCGGCCGATCTCGCGCACCAGCGAGGAGGAAATGAAGCTGTACTGCTCCGCCGGCGTGAGGAACAGCGTCTCGGCCTGCGGAATCAGGTGCCGGTTCATGCTGGCCAGCTGGAACTCGTATTCAAAATCCGACACCGCGCGCAGCCCGCGGATGATCACGCCGGCGCCGATTTCGTCGACGAAGCGGGCCAGCAGGCAGTCGAAGCCGCGCACTTCCACGTTGGGGAGGTCGGCCAGCGCCAACCGGGCCAGCGCGATGCGCTCCTGCAAGGAGAAACCCGGCCCCTTGCCCTTGTTCTGGCTCTCGGCCACCGCCACCACGATGCGCTCGAACAGCGGCGCAGCACGCGCCACCAGGTCGGCATGGCCGTTGGTGATCGGATCGAAGGTGCCCGGATAGACGGCCAGGCGCTTGTTGACCGACGGTGTGATCACGGATGCTCGGGAACCCAGATGAGTGAACAATTAGCTTAACGGAAGCGCTCCGGCGCGGCGATAGAGCGCATGGCGCACCTCGCCGGCCTGCGCTTCACGATGCAGCTGCCAGTTCGCCGGCAGCTCCGGCACGCGATCGCGCGGGGACTCCACGTAGATCCAGGCGCCGGCACCCAGCCAGCCCTGCTCCAGCCGCTGCGCCAGAGAACTCCACAGATTGGCGGCGAACGGCGGATCCAGCCAGACCAGATCGAACGGCCGCGGCGCTCCGGCAAGAAAACCGGCGGCGTCAGCCGTCTCCACACTCGCCCCCGCCACCTTGAGCCG
>DASUJJ010000263.1:0-2884 GCA_036279335.1 Dyella sp. | reverse complement strand
GTGTATTTCGGCGAGCTGGGGCCGGTGCTCGGCGCCGCCGCCGGCGCGTTGCGGCCGGGCGGCTGGATCGGCTTCACGCTGGAGGCGATCGAAGGCGAGGGCGAGCTGGCCGAGCTCACCTCCAGCGGACGCTACCGCCACTCGCGCGCCTACGTGGAGCGCGTGCTGCAGGCCAGCGGTTTTGACCAGATCACCATCCGCCCCGACACCCTGCGCCGCGAAGCGGGCAAGCCGGTACTGGGCTGGGTGGTGCGCGCGCGCTGCATTTCGACGACGGCCGGCAGCTGAGCCGGCTGCCCTGGAGACATCACCGATGGCCCACGCAATCACCGTACACAGCGATATCGACAGCTCCCTGCTGTTCGTGCGGATGCGCGCCAGCGAGCAGCTCGGGCGGCTGTTCTCCTACGAGGTGGAGCTGCTGAGCGAAAACCCCACGGTGAAGCTGCGCAAGCTGCTCGGCACGCCGATGGTGGTGACGCTGAAAACCGACGATGGCTACCAGCGCCATTTCCACGGCATCGTCTGCGAGGCGGCGCAGACCGGCTTCGAGACGATCAGCAAGGTGCGCTACACGCGCTACCGCGTGCAGCTGGTGCCCAAGCCGTGGCTGCTTACGCGCAAGGTGGACTGCCGCATCTACACCGCCAAGAGCGTGCCGACCATCGTCAAGGATCTGCTCGGCGAGATCGGCTACGCCGACGTCAAGCTCAGCCTCAGTGGCGATTACGCCGCGCGCGACTATTGCGTGCAGTACCGCGAGAGCACGTTCGACTTCATCACCCGCCTGATGGAACAGGAGGGCATCTACTACTACTTCACCCACACCGCCAGCACGCACACCATGGTGCTGGCCGATGCGCTGGGTGCGCACGCGGCGATCAGTGGCTTTGCGCAAATCCCTTACTGCCCGCCGGTGGAGTACGGCAAGCGCGAGGCGGCGTCGGTGTTTTCGTGGGGCGCGGCCGAGAGCGTGCACGCGCTGAAGTACCAGCTCACCGACTACGACCCGCTCGCCCCGAAGACCTCGCTGCTGGGCACCGAGAACATCGACGACGGCTCCAGCTTCCACGGCGTGTCGGGCCTGGACGTGTTCGACTATCCGGGCATGCACGCGACCGCCGACGACGGCCGCCACTACGCCCAGGTGCGGGTGGAAGCCCTCAACGTGCGGCACCGCTCGTTCGACGGACAGACCAATGCCTGCGGCATGGCCGCCGGCGGCCTGTTCACGCTGAAGGATTTTCCGCTCGCCGACCTCAACCAGGAATATCTGGTCACCGCCACCACCATCGATCTGTCCGACCCCGGCTACCACGCCGGTGCGGAGCAGGGTGACGAGCCGTTCCAGTGCCGCTTCGAGGCGATCACCTCCAAGACGCCGTTCCGCAACCTGCCCAGCGTGGCCAAGACCCGCGTGGTCGGCCTGCAGACCGCGGTGGTGTGCGGCAGCGATACCGACGAAGAGATCGCGGTGGACAAGTACGGCCGCGTGCAGATCACGTTCCACTGGAACAAGCCGGACAAGGACAAGGCGCAGAGCTCCTGCCCGGTGCGCGTGGCCTCGTCGTGGGCCGGCAAGGGCTGGGGTGCGGTGAGCATCCCGCGCGTGGGGCAGGAGGTGGTGGTGAGCTTCCTGGAAGGCGATCCGGACCGCCCGCTGATCATCGGCAGCGTCTACAACGCCGACAACATGCCGCCGTACGCGCTGCCGGACAACAAGACCCAGTCCGGCATCAAGAGCCGCAGCCTGCTTGGCACGGCCGACGACGCCAACGAGTTGCGCTTCGAGGACAAGAAAGGCTCCGAGCAGTTCTTCATCCACGCGCAGAAGGACATGGTCGAGGAAGTGGAGAACGACCACACGGTCACCATCGACCACGACGAGACCAGCACGATCAAGAACGACCAGACCCTCACCGTGAAGCACGACCAGACCACCACGGTGGAGAACAACCAGACGCTCACCGTCAACAACGACCAGACCGAGACGATCAAGCACGACCGCAAGGTCACCGTGCAGAACGACGACTCGCTCGATGTCTCGATGAACGGCACCACCAGCATCGGGCAGAAGTTCAAGCTCAGTGCGGGCACCGAGATCGAGCTGGTCACCGGCGCGTCGAGCATCGTGATGAAGAGCTCGGGCGACATCGAGATCAAGGGCCTGAACATCAAGATCACCGGCAGCATTGGCGTGAAGGTCGAGGGGCAGGTGGAGGTCGGCATCAAGGCCGGCGCCACCATGGACCTGGGCGCCGGCGCCAGCCTCAAGGCTCACTCGGACGGCATGCTCGAAGTGGCCGGCACCGCCATGACCACGGTCAAGGGCACCATGACTTCGGTCAAGGGTGACGCCATGACCCAGGTCTCCGGCGGCATCATCATGATCGGCTGACGGGGGAGTCAGGCATGTCGGCAGTCATCCACGCCTCGGTCCAGATGGAACTCACCCCGGACGCCAGTGCCCGGCTGCGCGCGGACATGTCGCCGCAAACGGCGGTGCAGGAGCTGCTTGCCGCCGGCCAGGCGCAGGACGCGTTGAAGCTGCTCGCGCGGCTGATGCCCAAGCGCTACGCGGTGGCCTGGCTGTGCCAGTGCGCGCGCGACCAGCCGCTGTCGCAGGAAGACCGCATCGGCGCCTCGCTGGCCGAGCAGTGGGTGCGCGAGCCCAGCGAGAGCAACCGCCGCGCCGCGTTCGAATTCGCCCACGCCGGCGGCTACAAGGCGCTCGGTGCGTGGATCGCCGCGGCGGCGGGCTGGTCCGGCGGCAGCCTGGCGCCGGCCTCGCAGGAAACGCCGGTGCCACCAGCCGAACACCTCACCGCGCGCGCCACGGTGGCGGCGATCAACCTGATGGCTGCACTGGATGCCACGCAGTTCG
>DASUJJ010000262.1:0-3074 GCA_036279335.1 Dyella sp. | reverse complement strand
GATCGCCGCGCCTTCCGGATCACCCGACACCTGCAGTTTCGCTTCGGTGACCCAGGCGTTGCCGGGGCCGAACAGCTTGTCGCACTTGGGCACGCTGGCGGTGCCGTACGCCATGGCGGCGATCGCCTGCGCGCCGCCAAGCTTGAACACGCGGTGCACGCCGGTGACGCGGGCGGCGTAAAGCACGGCCTCGTCACAGGTCCCGTCGGCGCGCGCGGGCGAGCACAGCGCCACTTCGCGACAGCCGGCGATGGCCGCGGGCACGCCCAGCATCAGCGCGGTGGACGGCAACGGCGCGCTGCCGGCCGGTACGTAAAGGCCCACGCGCGTGATCGGGCGCAGCATGCGTTCCACCCGCACGCCCGGTGCGGTGTCGACGTCCACCGGCTGCGGCTGCGAAGCGCGGTGATAGGCCTCGATGCGGCCGGCCGCCTCGCGGATTGCCGCCTTCAGCGCTTCATCCAGGCCGGCCTCGGCCGCGTCGAACTCGGCCGCGGTGACTTCGATGGCGTCCAGCGTGCAGCGGTCGTACTTCGCGCTCAGCTCGCGCAACGCGGCATCGCCGAGCGCGCGCACCTGGCCGATGATCGCCGCCACGCCCTGCTTGAGTTCGTCCGCGCGCGCCTGCGCCGGGCGGGCCAGCGCGTCGCGCTTGGCCATTTCATCAAGAGTGTTCCAGTCCAGCCGCTTCATGGTGTCGTGTCCTTGCGCCCGCTCAGGCGAGCATCTTTTCCACCGGCAGCACGAACATCTCGCGCGCGCCGGCCTTCTTGATTTCTTCCAGCTGGCGCCAGCTCACCTCGCCCGCGCACAGGGCCTGCAGCATCAGCTGGTCGGGCTGGCCGGCCACCGGCAGCAGCGTGGGCTGCGGGCCGCCGGGCAGCAGGCGAGTGACCGCCTCCAGCGTGCTTCGCGAGGTCTGCAGCAGCAGCAAGCGCGACTCACGCACCTGGATCACGCCGTCCAGCCGCTTCAGAAGCAGCTCGATCATGTCGCCACGCTCATCCGCCGGCAGGGTCTGCGGGCCGGCCAGCACGGCCTCGCTTTCCAGCAGCACCTCGACCTCGCGCAGCTGGTTGGCGACCAACGTGCCGCCGCTCTGCACCAGGTCGCAAATGGCGTCGGCGGTGCCGAGCTTGGGCGCGATCTCGACCGAGCCGGCCAGCGTCACCACCTGGGTATCCACGCCGTGCGTGCGCAGCCACTCGCCGAGCAGGCCCGGGTACGACGTGGCCACGCGCTTGCCGCCGAGGTCCGGCGCGCCGGCGTAAGCCATCTCCTGGGTCACGGCGATCGACAGCCGGCAGCGTCCGAAGCCGAGCGGACGCCACTCGTGCAGCGGCGCGGCATCGACACCGCCGGTGAGCTGGAACTCATTGAGCACGTTGCGCCCGACGATGCCCAGGTCGCACACGCCCTGCGCGATCAGCCCGGGGATATCGTCGTCGCGCACCAGCAGCAGGTCCACCGGCTCGCCCTCGCCAAAGCAGAACAGCTTGTCGCGGCTCTGCCGAAAGGTGAGGCCGCAGCGGGTGAGCAGGTCCAGCGCCGGCTCGGTGAGCCGGCCGGATTTCTGCATCGCAATGCGCAGTCGATCGCGCGTTTTCATGGTTTGTCCTTCTTCAATGCCGCGCGGCGCCGCGCACCGCGCGCGGCTGCCGCCAGATAACCGCCGTTGCCCTGGTTGAGATAGCGCGCCACCCGACCGATGGTGGTGATGCTCACCGCCGTGCGCTCGTGGATTTCGCGATAGGCCACGCCATCGAGCAGGTAAGGCACCACGCGCCAGCGATCCACCAGAACCTCCAGCTCCGCCGGCGTGCACAAGTCATGCAGGAACGCCGACATCTCCTCGGCGTTCTTCAGCGACAGCAGGGCCTCGCACAGGCTCAGCTCGGCCGACTCGGCAGGTGTCTCGGGATCGACGGAACGTCGCTTCATGATGTACTAACGCGTTAATACAATAAGACAAGTCTAGCGACGCTCGGGAGGCTTGTCGAGCCATGCTGCGAGGGGCATTCGGCCGCAGTGCAGTTCGGCTCCGGGAGGCGGAAGAAGCGGGAATACGCCATAGCGCCCGCACTTCGTCGCGCGCCGCGTCGGCGAACCTCACACATCCGGCCCGCTTGCCCGCTCTGCCCGAAAAACCATTCGGCAGTGAGGCGGGACCAACGGGAATCCAGATCGCTATCCGCAAATCGAAGGTGGCCCCTGCGTCCGGCAGTGCCGTCGATGGGAGGCCTTCCGAGCGCCCCGCTCAGCGGATCGGCCGAGTACGCCCTGCTGTGGCGGTGTCGAGGCGTTGGCACAAGGCGTCGATAAAGCCGCCGTCCAGCACGGCGCATACGGGAACCCGCCACCAACCCGGCCGGGCGAACCGCCGGCATTTGATGGCGTCCTTGTCGGTCATCAGCAGCGGGCCATCGCCAGCGATTGCGAGATCATCCGGGACGAAGGCGTGGTGGTCGGCAAAGGCGTGGCCCACGATGTCGAGGCCCTGCGCGCGCAGGCTGTCGAAAAAGCGATCCGGATGTCCGATGGCAGCTACCGCGTGTACCGGCGACCCGACGAAGCTGGCCAGCGGACGAGTACTTCCATCGGTCAGCGACACCGCAGCACCGCCTTCCAGATGCATTGCGTACTCGCCCTCCCCCGCCGCGCCGTTGCAGACGCGAAAGTCGACCCGGCGCAACCGCGACAGCGGCTCGCGCAGCGGGCCGGCGGGAAGCAGGCGGCCGTTGCCGAAGCGGCGGTCACCGTCGATCACGCAGATCTCGACATCACGTGCCAGCGCATAGTGCTGCAGGCCGTCGTCGGCGATCACCACGTTGCAACCGGCATCGAGCAGCAGCGCCGCCGCAGCCGGGCGATCCCGCCCTACGGCCACGGGTACGCCGCTGGCGCGGATCAGGCAGGGCTCGTCGCCGAACTGGGCCGGGTCGGGATCGTCACCCAGTAGCGCCGGCTCGCGCTGCGTGCCGCCGTAGCCCCGACTGACCACGCCCGGCCGCCAGCCGCGGGCAACGAGTGCATCGACCAGCGCCAGGGTAAGCGGGGTCTTGCCGGTGCCGCCG